>CALDQK010000150.1 GCA_937911525.1 uncultured bacterium | reverse complement strand
GGCCCCGTCTCCGGCCCCGTCTCCGGCCCCGTCTCCGGCCCCGTCTCCGGCCCCGGCTCCGGCTCCCTCTCGCCTGGATCGCTCATGAGTAAGCAATCCTATGCGATCCCCTCAGAGCTCGCCGTCGAAGTAGTCCACCCGCGGCTCGCGGCGCAGGAGCATTCGCACGCTGCGCACGTTGATCTTGTTGGAGTCGGGATACTCGGCCACGTCGTGCTTCAGCCGGTTGCTGAGCGCCAGATACACGAAGGGCGCCTCGCTCTCGTTGACGAACTGGTGCGCGACGCCGGTCCCGGGCGGGTAGCTGACGAAGTCGCCGGGGCCGAGGTCGAGCCACTCCTCCTCCTCGCCCTCCTTGCCCTGGCGCAGCCGGCCCTGGCCTTCGAGCACGTAGAACAGCTCCTCCTCGCTGTGGTGGAAGTGGTAGGGGCAAGAGCGCCGGCCCGGGTCGAGGCTGACGACGGAGAAGCCGAGGTCCTGCGCCCCGATCGCGAGGGCCACCTCCCGGCAGGTCGCGCCGTAGCGGTCCTCCTTCTCCCAGCGCTCTCCCTTCACCTCGCTCAGGTTGAGCACGTTGCCGTGCTTGCTGCGGTCGTTCGTCGTGTCGCTCATGAGCCCTCCTGCCCCAGGACGATATCCCCCAACGCTGGGCGCCCAAAGGGCGTATCCCTTGGGCTGGGGCTCTGGGCCCGCTAGACTCAGCCCCTGATCAACACAGGACTTAGGTCCTGCCTTCCCCACCCCGCGACCCTCGCCCGGAGGACAACGCAGTGAAGCACCTGCGACCCCTCCTGCTGCTCTGCCTGCCGCTCCTGGCCGCGGGCTGTCCCGACGCCTCCGCGCCGGGCGGGACCGCGAAGGCCAAGGAGGACGCCCCCAGCGTCCACGTGGCCACCGAGCCCCTGCGCGTGCGCCCCATGGCGCGCCTCTACCAGACCAGCGCCCGCCTGCGCGCTCGCCAGCGGGCGGCGGTCACGGCCCGGACCCGGGGCGTGATCCAGCGCTACCTCGTGGAGGAGGGCGCGCGGGTCAGGGCCGGCGCGGTCCTCGTCGAGCTCGAGGACGCCGAGCAGAAGATCGAGCGCGACGACGCCCGGGACGCGCTCCGCGATCGTCAGGTGGCCTGGGAGCGCGCCGAGCAGCTCTTTCAGCGCCACGCCCTGGCCCAGGACGCCCTGCGCGAGGCGCGCCTGGCCTATCACGGCGCCAAGCACCGCCTGGAGCGGGCCGAGCTGGCCCTGACCCGGACCCGGATCCGGGCGCCCTTCGCGGGGGTGGTCCTGGTCCGCCACGCCGACCCCGGCGCCCGCGTCGACGACGGCACGGCCCTGCTCGACCTGGCCGACGTGACCCCCCTCGAGGCCGACGTGGCCGTCCCCGAGCGCCACGTGCCGACCCTGCAGGTCGGCCAGGCCGCGCGCGTGATCGCGGGCGGCGCGACCTTCGCGGCCGAGATCGCGCGGATCGCGCCTCAGGTCGACCCGACCAGCGGCACGGTCAAGGTCACCCTCCGCGCCGAGCCGCGGGTCTCGCTCCGCCCGGGCAGCTTCGCGCGGGTCGCGGTCGTGACCGCCACCCACCCCCGCGCCCTGGTCGTCCCCCGCTCGGCGATCCTGAGCGAGGGCGGGCGCACCCACCTGTTCCGGCTCCTCCCCGAGCAGGGGCGCGTCGAGCGCGTCACGGTCCAGACCGGCTTCGAGGAGGCCGACTGGATCGAGGTCAGCGAGCCGAGCCTCCGCGCCGGCCAGCCGATCGTGACCCGCGGCGCGGCGGCCCTGGCCGACGGCGCGGCCGTCACCTGGGAGAGCGCGCCCGAGACGGCCGCGCCGGCCTCGACCGTGGCCCCCGTCCAGACCGGTGAGTAGCGCGAGACCCGGGGGCTGGGCCGAGACCGTCGTCCGGCGGCCGGTCACGGTCTTGACCCTGGTCCTGGCCGTCGCCGTGTTCGGCACCCTGGCCGCCGAGCGGCTCCCGAGCGAGCTGCTGCCGGACCTCTCCTACCCCACGCTCACGGTGCAGACGACCTACCCCGACGCGGCGCCGACCTCGGTCGAGCAGTTCGTGACCAAGCCGATCGAGGAGGCCGTGGGCGTGATCCCGGGCGTGCGCGAGCTGCGCTCGGTCTCGCGCGCCTCGCGCTCGGAGGTCGTGCTCGAGTTCGGCTGGGGCCAGAACATGGACCTGGCCGCCCTCGACGTGCGCGAGAAGCTCGGCCTGGCCGAGCTGCCCGAGGAGGTCGAGCCGCCGCGGGTCCTGCGCTACGACCCGGCGCTCGAGCCCATGCTCCGGCTCGCCCTGCGCGGGGAGGGGCGCGACCTCGACGAGCTCTTCGCCCTGGCCGAGCGCTGGCTCGAGCCGCGCCTGGAGGCCGTCCCGGGGGTGGCGGCGGTCAAGCTGCGCGGCGGCTTGGTCGCCGAGATCCAGATCGAGGCCGACCCCGACGCCCTGGCCGCGCGCGGCCTGACCCTGGCCGACCTCGAGCGGGCGCTGGGGCGCGAGGACGTGAACCTCCCGGGCGGGACCCTGCGCGATCGCGGCTCGGTGTTCCTGGTCCGGACCCTGCACGCCTGGGAGGACCTGGACGCGATCCGCCAGACGGTCCTGCGCGAGGGGGCGCCCGCCGCGAGCGGCCAGCCCTCCGCGGCCGACGCGGCCTTCGACCCGACCAAGCCCGTGCGCCTGGCCGACGTGGCCGAGGTCCGCCGCGGGGCGCGCGAGCGCGAGGAGGTCAGCCTGCTCGACGGCGCCGAGGTGCTCGAGCTGGCCCTCTACCGCGAGGGCTCCGCCAACCTGCTCGGGGCGGCGACGGCGGCCCACGCCGAGCTGGACCGCCTGCGCGAGCGCCTGCCTCAGGGGCTGGAGCTGGTCGTGCTCAGCGACCCCAGCCGCGCGATCGCGCGCGCCGTCACGGACGTGTGGTCGGCGGCGCTGATCGGCGGGCTGCTCGCGGTGCTGGTCGTCTACTTCTTCCTGCGCGACCTGCCCTCGACGGGGATCGTCGCGCTCACGATCCCGGTCTCGGTCGTGGCGACCTTCCTGCCGATGCTCCAGGCCCAGGTGACCCTGAACGTGATGTCCCTCGGCGGGCTGGCGCTCGGGGTCGGGATGCTCGTCGATAACGCGATCGTGGTCCTGGAGGCGATCGACCGCCGCCGCCGCGAGGAGGGGCTCAGCCGCCGCGCGGCCGCCGCGGCCGGGACCCGGGACGTGGCCGGCGCGGTCACGGCCGCGACCCTGACGACGGTCTCGGTGTTCTTCCCGATCGTGTTCGTGGAGGGGATCGCGGGGCAGCTCTTCCGCGACCTGGCCGTGACGGTGTGCTATTCGCTCGTGGCCTCGCTGGTGGCCTCGCTGACGCTGATCCCTGCCCTGGCCGGCCTCGACCCCGACGAGGTCTTCGCGCAGGCGACGGGCTTCGCGCGCCGCGGCGAGGGCGAGGAGGACGCGGGGCTGGTGCTCGGCCCGCTGCGCCTGCTCCCCGTGGGCGAGGGGCGCGCGGCGCGCGCGATCGGCGCGCTCCTGCTCCCGGCCCGAATCGTCGTCGGGCTGGCGCTCCTGCTCCTGGGGGCGCTCGCGTTCGGGCTGGCCTGGGCCTTCCACCTGCTGACCTGGCCCGCGGCCCGCGCCCTCGAAGGGCTCGGCGCGGCCTACCCCAGCGTCCTCCGCGCGGCGATCCGGGGGCGCGCGCTGGTGATCCCGCTCACGGTGGCGCTCTTCCTGGGCGCCCTGAGCCTGCTCCCCGGGTTGCCGACCACCCTCGTCCCTTCGCTGGCCCAGGGCCAGCTCGCCTACCGCCTGCGCCTGCCCGAGGGCACGCCCCTCGCGCGGACCCAGGAGGTGCTCGAGCAGCTCTGCCGCCCGCTCCAGGGCGACCCCCGCTTCCAGCGCGTGTTCGCGGTCGCGGGCAGCCTGCCCTCGACCGCCTCGGGGCGGCCGACCCAGGGCGAGAACCTGGGGCGCCTCGACGTGGTCCTGGCCGAGGGCGCCGACGCGGCGGCCGAGGCCGAGGCCCGCGAGCGCGTGCGCCAGGTGCTGGCCGCCGTGCCGACGCTGGTGGCCGAGAGCGTGGAGGCGCAAGGCTTCAGCCTCGCGCCGCCGGTCGAGGTGCGGGTGTTCGCCGACGAGCTGCGCGACCTCGAGGCGGCGACGGCCGCGATCACGAGTCAGCTGGCGCGGCTCCCGGAGCTGAGCGATCTGGGCGCGACCCTCGAGCCGGGCAACCCCGAGCTGCGGGTGCACCTGCTGCGCGAGCGGGCGGCTCAGCTCGGCGTGAGCGCCGAGGCCGTGGCGACGGCGCTCCGTCGCCAGGTGCGCGGGGTCGTGGTCGGGCGCTACCGCGAGGAGGAGAAGCGGCTCGAGGTCCGCCTGCGCGCGGCCGAGGAGCACCGCGAGCGCCTGGACGCCGTGGCCCGCCTGCGGGTCCGCCTCTCCTCGGGCGAGGTCGTGCCCTTGGGGGCGGTGGCCGAGGTGGTCGTCGAGCGGGGGCCCGCCGCGATCCACCACGCCAGCGGCGCGCGCGTGGCCCGCGTCCAGGCGCGTCACGAGGGGCGGGACCTGGGCGAGACCCTGGACCGGGTGCGGGGGCTGCTCGCCAGTCAGCAGCTCCCGGCCGGCGCGGTGGCCGAGCTGGCGGGGCAGGACCAGGAGCTGGCGGCGAGCTTCGCCTCGCTGCGGCTGGCGCTCCTGCTGGCGGTGTTCCTCGTGTTCGTGGTCATGGCGGCCCAGTTCGAGTCGCTGCGCCACCCGCTCGTGATCCTGCTCAGCGTGCCCCTGGGCGCGGTCGGGGTGATCGCGATCCTGTGGCTGACGGGCGCGGCGCTGAGCGTGCTCGTGCTGATCGGCGCGGTGATGCTCGCCGGGATCGTGGTCAACAACGCGATCGTGCTGGTCGACGCGGTCAACCGGCGTCGGCGCGCGGGCGAGGAGCTGGACGAGGCGCTGCTCGGCGGCGGGCGCGAGCGGCTGCGGCCGATCCTGATGACCACGACCACGACCGTGCTGGCGCTGGTGCCCATGGCCCTGGGCTGGGGCGCGGGCGACGAGCTGCGCGGGCCGCTGGCGCACACCGTGATCGGCGGGCTGCTCGGGGCGACGGTGCTGACGCTGGTCGTGATCCCCTGTGTGTATCGCGTGCTGGCGGGGCCGGAGCTGGGGCCGGAGGCGGAGCCGGAGACGGAGACGGAGACGGAGCCGGGGCCGGAGCCGGGGCCGGGGCCGGGGCCGGGGACGGGGACGGGGACGGGGACGGGGACGGAGACGGGGACGGGGACGGGGACGGGGGCGGCGTGAGGCTCGCCTCCTTTCCGATCTTGCGGCCCGTCGCGACCTCCATGGTCCTGCTCAGCCTGACCGTGGTCGGGGTGGTCGCCCTGACCCGGCTGCCCCTCGGCTTCCTGCCCGAGGTGCGCAAGCCCGAGATCGAGGTCGAGGTGCCCTTCCCCGGCAGCCACCCGCTCGAGGTCAGCCGGGAGGTGCTCGAGCCGATCGAGGAAGAGCTGGCCGCGATCCCGGGGATCTCCGAGCTGCGCGGGAAGGCCAACGCGGGGCGGGCGGAGCTCGACGTGTCCTTCGGCTGGGACGCCAACATCGACCTCAAGCGGCTCGAGGTGCGCGAGGCCGTCGAGCGGGTCCGCCTCCCGGCGGGCGTCGGGCGGGTGCGCGTGCGCACCAAGCGGCTCAGCTCGGGCTCGATCCTCAAGGCGCGGATCTCGGCGACCCGGGACCTGCGCAAGGCCTGGGACCTGCTCGAGCGGCGGCTGAAGCGGCCGCTCGAGCGCGTGGCCGGGGTGGCGGCGGTCGACCTCTACGGGGTCGACGCCGAGCAGGTCCGGGTCGACCTCGACATGGACGCCCTGCGCTCGCACCGGATCCCGGCCGGGCAGGTGCTCGAGGCCCTGCGGGGCGCGAACCTCGACCTCGACCTGGGCGCGGTGCGCGACGAGCGCTCGCGGAGCGACCTGCGCTTCACCGGGCGGCTGGACTCGCTCGAGGAGCTGGGGCGCGTGGTCGTGGCGCCCGGGGTGCGGGTCGAGGACGTGGCGCGCGTGCACCGGCTCTCGCCGCGGCTCAAGTATGGACGCCACCTCGATCGGCGCTTCGCGGTCGGGCTCGACGTCTACAAGGAGCCCTCGGCCAACACGGTCGCCACGGTCGAGCGCCTGCGCGCGCGGATCCAGGAGATCGAGCGCGACCCGCAGCTCGAGGGTGTGACCCTGCTCGTGTGGAACGACGCCGGCGAGGAGATCGGGCGCTCGCTGCGCGGGCTGGTCGACGCGGGGCTCTACGGCGGCGTGCTCGCGATCCTCGTTCTGCTGGGCTTCCTGCGCCGCCTGCGCACGACCGCGATCGTGGCCGTCGCGATCCCCTTCTCGCTCCTGGTCACGGCCGGGGCCATGTTCCTGCTCGGCGCGACCCTCGACGTGCTGACCTTGCTGGGGCTGATGCTCGGGGTCGGAATGCTCGTCGACAACGCGGTCGTCGTGATCGAGAACATTCACCGGCTCCAGGCGGAGGGGCTTCCTGCCCGCGAGGCCGCGATGCAGGGCACCCAGGGGATCTTCCTGGCGGTGGTCGCCTCGACGGCCACGACCCTGATCGTGTGGAGCTGGCTGCTCGTCGCCGACCAGAGCCCGCTCACGATCTACATGGGCGAGGTCGCGCTCACGATCTGCCTCTCGGTCGCCTGCTCGCTCCTGATCTCGCTGACCTTCATTCCCCTCGCGGCGGCCTACTTCGTGCCGGGGCGGCCGACCCCCGCGGGCCCGATCCTGCGCCGGCTGATCCCCGCCTATCGCGGCGTGCTGGCCTGGACCCTCGGGCACCGGGCGCCGACCTTCCTGGCCCTGGCCGGGCTGGCGGCGAGCGTCGCGATTCCCCTGGGGCGGATCGAGAAGAGCGGCGAGCCGCGCATGCGCCAGCGCGCGGTCCCGATCGGGATCGTGGTCCACGACCCGGCCAGCAAGGAGCAGCTCGAGGGCTACGTGAACCGCGTCGAGGCCTGGCTGCACAGCCGGCGCGAGGAGCTCGGCTACGAGACGGTCTACTCCTGGTACGACGAGGGCGGCTCCTGCGTGACCCAGGTCTACCTGCCGCGCGAGCAGGCCAACGACGCGGCGATCAAGCGCCTGCGCGCGCAGCTGCGCGAGGACCTGCCCCGTCTGCCCGGCGCTCGCCTCGAGGTCAGCGACCGGCAGTGGTGGCGCGGCGGCGGCTCCGACGAGGGGCGCCAGGTCGCGGTGGTCCTGCGCGGCTCGGACCCCGAATACCTGGACCGGGCGGCGCGGCGGGCCGAGGCGCTCCTGCGCGAGCTCCCCGGCGTGAGCGAGGTCCTCGGCCCCGAGACGCGCGGGCGGGAGGAGCTGCTCGTGCGCGTGCGCGACGAGGCGGCTCGGGACCTGGGCTTGCGGCCCATGGACGTGGCCGAGGCGGTCGGCTTCGCCTTCCGCGGCCGGCGCCTGGGGCGCTTCCGCAGCGAGGAGGGCGAGCTGGAGCTGGTCCTGGGGCTGCCGCCCGAGGCCCAGCCCGGGCTGGACTCCCTGCGCGACCTGCCGATCCCGCGCGGGACGACCCGGCCCAGCGTGCCCCTCGCGGCGGTGGCCGAGATCGAGCGGGCGCGGACCCCGGGCTCGATCGAGCGCTCCTTCCGCCAGACGAGCCTGCGCCTGAGCGTGCGCTTCCCCGGCGAGCTGACCTCGGAGGAGGCGCAGGCGCGGGTCACCCGCCAGCTGGCCCAGTTCGACCTGCCCGAGGGCTACAGCTGGGACTTCGGCGAGTGGGGCCAGCGCCGCGACGAGAGCCTGGCGACCATGTCGCGCGGGGTGACCCTCTCGATGCTCGTGGTGCTGCTCCTGCTCGTGGCGCTCTTTCAGTCGCTCAGCCAGCCGCTCGCGATCCTGGTCACGCTGCCCTTCGCCTTCCTGGGCGCGTTCTGGGCCCTCTACGGGTTCGGCTACGAGCTCGACGCCGTGGGCTTCATCGGCGTGATCATTCTGATCGGGATCGTGGTCAACAACGGGATCGTGCTCGTGGACCACGTCAACGCCCTGCGCGCGCAGGGCCTCGCCCGCCGCGAGGCCCTGATCGAGGGCTGCGGTCACCGGCTGCGCCCCGTGCTCATGACCGCGATCTCGACCCTGGTCGGCCTGATCCCGCTCGTGCTGAGCAAGTCGACCGTCTCGGGCGCCTACCTCGACTCGCTCGCGGTGGCCGTGATCGGTGGGCTGGCCAGCTCGACGGTGTTCACGCTCCTGGCCCTGCCGGTGTGGTACACGACGGTCGAGGACCTCGGCCAGGCGCTGCTGCGCCTGCTGCCGCGGCGCAGCGCCCAGGCGCCCCGCCTGGAGCTGCCGCGCGAGGCGGTGCTCAGCGCGTAGTCGCGTGCTCCAGCGGCGCGGCAGGCTCCGCGGACTCCGCGGGTTCAGCCTGCTCCGCGGCGGGGGCGCGGCGCAGCCAGGCGCTCAGCGGCGCGAGGCCTGGCAGGAGCTGGGGGAGGAAGGCGCGGGGAACGCTCTCGCCCTCGATCCCGAGCGGGTAGTCCTCGTGCTCGGGGCGGTGGTGGGTCCCGAAGATCACGTCGAGGTAGGGCGCGAGGTTGGCGAAGTTGTCCGCCTGCGCGCGCCGCGCGTGGTGCCAGCGATGCAGCACGGGGTCGCCCAGGAGCAGCCCCAGCGGCCCGAGGGGGAGCCGGGTGTTGCTGTGCACCAGGACCGCCCACACGCCGCGGAGGACCAGCAGCGGCATGATCGCGAAGGGGCTCACCCCCAGGAACATGCAGGGGGCCATCAAGAAGAGCTGGCTGTAGATCCCGTCGAGGGGGTGCTCGCGGTAGGCGGCCAGCCAGTCGAGGCGCTCGGCCGTGTGATGGACGCCGTGGAAGCGCCACAGGAGGGGCACCCTGTGCGAGAGGCGGTGGGCCCAGTAGAGGAAGAAGTCGCCCAGGACCACGACCAGGAGCGCCTGCAGGACGAGGGGCAGGGTCGCGACCGCGCCGGTCACGAGCGCTGGCCCGCGGAGCAGAACCCGCAGCCAGTCGTGGAGCGCGAAGAACACGCCGACCATCACGAGCATTTGGAGCGCGAAGTAGGCCAGGTCGAGCCCGATCCCGCGGCGGAGGTGCCCCTGCTCGCGCGCGCAGAAGGAGCGCTCCAGCGGGACGTAGATCGCCGCCAGGCCGACGAACACCAGCGCCATATTGAGGACGACGTCGCTCACGGCGGCTCCGCTACTGGCCGACCAGCAGGGTGCCCTCGGGCGGCTGCCCCGTGGCGGGGTCCACGGGGATCGGGGCCAGGGCGTAGTAGATCACCCCCAGCTGGTTGGTCGCGAAGTAGCGATCTCCGGTCGTGCCTGGCACCGCCGGCACGGCGGTGGCCCACCAGCCATCGAGGGCCGTCGTCGGCTTGCACTCGAAGCGGTAGCCCTGCTTCTCGCCGCTCCCGATCACCATGTCGATCAAGCCGGCTTCGGCGAGCCGGGTCAGCGTGCCGTAGCGCCCTCGGTCTTTCTTCTCGTGATACATGGACTGGGCCGACTGGAGCGTCTTGAGCGAGCCGATCGCCGCGCTCTCGTTGCCGTGGGTCCGGGCCGAGATCAGCTTGGGGCCCGCCACGGCGGCGATCCCTAGCACCACGACCGCCACGCAGCCGCAGGACCACAGGCTCGACGCCAGCTTCTTGCCCGAGCTCGCCTCTCGAGGCTTCGGCATGATTCACCTCTCCCCCCGAGACGCTATCCGATGGCAGCTCCGAGCACGCCTTGCCGACGCGCGGGAGCCTTCCTGGCCGCAAAGCGGGCGCCAGGCTCAAGTCCTGTGCGTGGGGAGAGGGCGGGTAGCCCCCTACCCAGGTGGGACGCGAGCGCGCGCTAGCGGGCGAACTCTCGCAGCAGGCGCGCGTAGTCCTGCAGCAAGAAGTCTCGACGGCGCTGCTCGAGGGGATCACGGATCTGGGTCAGCACGCCGCCCGCTCGCTTGGCGATCGCGACCATTCTGCTGCGCGCGGAGGGGCTGATCTTGTTTCGCTGCGCGAGGGCGCTGTTCAAGACGAGGCGCAGGCGGGCGGCCGCGTCGATGATCCGGGGCACGTCGCCAGCGCGGGTCGCGAGGCCGGCGCGGATCAGCTGCTTGGTCGGGCTCGGCTCGAGCTGGAAGGCCAGCTCGATCCAGGCGAGGGCCCGCTGGAGCTCGTCGGGGGTGGAGGCGGCGGTGTTGAGGCGGGCCTCGGCGCGGAGGCGCAGGGCGAGGGGCGCGTAGGGGGCGAGCAGATCGACCTCGGCGAGGCGGGCGTCCTGGGCGAGCAGGGTCGGCCAGTCCCGCTCGCGCGCGGCGAGGTTGAGCCGCAGCAAGCTCGCGAGCGCGTCCTCCCCGCTGGGCGGGGTCAGCGCCCCCTCCTCGAGGGTCGGCGCGAGGGCCAGGTAGCGGAGCGCGACCGAGTCGGGCGCTGCGGCCGCCGCGCGCGCGATCGCAGCCTGCTGGGCAGGCGAGCTCGGTCCGGCTGCGAATCGGCCGAGCCCAGGCAAGGTCGCAGCGATCCGCTGGTAGCGCAACGTGAGCCGCCTGCGGGCGAGCGCGCGCAGCAGGTAGAGCTGCTCGGCCTCGGACAGGCTGCTGGCAGGCCTCGCCCCATGGACGAAGGGGTCGTGGGGCGCGATCAGCCCGTCGAACTCCTCGGCGCTCATGCCGTCGCCGAAGGGGCGGCTCTGGGTGGCCATCCGGTTGTCGTCGTCGGTGATCAGGCGCCCCCGGGCGCCCAACGCGGCGCAGGCCGCGGGGGTCAGGGCCAGCGCGGCCTCGACGTCGAGGCGCGACACGATCCCGGTCTGCTGGAAGAGCGCTGGCTGCGCGTCGAGGAGGGCCTGGTCGACCTCGGCGCAGGGAGCGTCCGAGGCGTAGAAGTGCAGGGCCAGCTCGGATGGCTGGAGCAGGGTCACGTGCTCGAACTCGGCCTGGAGCGTGTGGATCAGGTCGCGCAGCAGGGCCTCGCTGAGGAAGTGGGCGTCGAGCCAGAAGAGCAGCACCCCGCGCTCGGTCAGGTGATCCTTGGCGAGCGCGATGTACTCCCGCGAGAAGAGGTGCGACGCCCCCGCCGTCCAGGGGTGGCTGGGCTGGGAGACCAGGAGGTCGTAGCGCGCGTCGGTCAAGCGGAGCGCGTTGCGCGCGTCGTTGACGACCAGCCGAACTCGAGGGTCCTGCAGCGGATCGTGCTCGCGGAGGGGGCTAGCGTGGCGGTTGGCCCGCACGATCTCCTCCTCGAGCTCGATCACGTCGATCCGCTCGATGCTCGCGGGGATCAGCTCGACGGTCACCCCGCCGCCCAGGCCGACGACGAGCATCGACTTGGCCTGGGGGCGAAAGAGCGGCGGGCCCGTGCCGAGCCACTGCTGTGACTGCAAGCTCGGCTGCGCGCCCCGGCGCTTGATGCCCGCCTCGGGCAGCGCGTTGGAGAAGACCTTCAGCTGGTGCAGGTCGCTCAACACCCGCACCGCCGCCGAGCGCCCGACCGCGTAGAACTCCTCATGCGAAGTCGGCTGCGCGGTCGTGAAGGCGTTGTGGGTCACCAGCCGTGGGCGCTCGGGGCGCCAGCCGAGCGTCGCGAGCAGGATCAGCGCGCTCAGCCCGACGCAGGTCGAGCGCCGGGCTCGCGCGCGCTCCAGGCGAAGGGCGGCGGCGAACGCGAGCGCCAGGCTGATCGTGACGGCCAGGCGCGCGGTCCCCGCGAAGCCCAGCCAAGGCACGATCAGGAAGGTGGCCGCGATCGAGCCCACGATCGCGCCGGAGGTGTTCCAGGCGTAGATCCGCGCGGCGGCCCCGCTGGCGTTGGACTCGTCGCGTGCCAGGACGCGGACGGCGAGGGGAAAAGTGGCCCCAATGAACACGGTGGAGGGCAGCAGGACCGCGATCGCCAACGCGGCGTGAGCGAGCGTGCTGCGCTCGCCGGGGGTGTAGACCTCGATCCACGCGTAGACCGCCGCGGAGGTGAGGCCGATCAAGGTCTGGGTGGCGACGAAGGCGCTCAGGGCGCGGGCGCGGGTGCTCGCGATCGCGCCGCCGAAGCCGCCGCCGAGGGCGATCCCGCCCAGGAAGGCGGCCAGCATCGTCGAGAAGGCCGTCACGCTGCCCCCCAGGACGTAGCCGAGCAGGCGCGTCCAGAGGACCTCGTACGAGAAGGACACGACCCCCGAGAGCAGCATCAGGGGCAGGATGAAGAACGCGGCGCCCGCCCGGGGTTGGCTGGAGGCCGACGCGGGGGACTCCAGCCAGCCAGAGTCGGGCTCAGCCTCGGAGCCGAGCCGCGAGACCCAGAGCGCGACCAGGAACACCAGGGCGTTGGCGCCGACGCCCACCCACACGGTCTTCTGGAGCCCGAGCGCGGGGAGGAGCAGGAAGCCAGCGACCAGCGTCCCGGCCACCGCCCCCAGCGTGTTGCAGCAGTAGAGGAGCCCGGTTCGGGGGCCCACCTCGCGCTGGCTGCGAATCACGTGGCGCATCAAGATCGGCAGCGTGGCGCCCATACAGGCGGTCGGGAGCAGGAGCACCAGGAAGGAGGCGACCAGATAGAACGCGGGCTGGCCGAGGCCGCCCGCGCTCGGAGGCGCGGGCTGGCCACCCAGGACCAGCGCGTAGAGCGCGCCGAAGCCCTGCAGCAGGAGCGGGACCGCCAGCGCGCTGGCGGCGATCAAGCCTTCGAGGGCTCCGTAGACGAGGACGGGGCGGCGAATCTGGCTCAGGAATCGGCCGCTGACGTGGGCGCCCAGGGCCAGGCCGCCCATGTAGGCCGCCAGGACCGTCGCCACAGCGTATTCGGAGGTCCCGAAGTAGATCGAGAACAGCCGCAGCCAGGCAGTCTGGTAGAGCAGCGCCGCGAAGCCCGAGAGGACGAAGCAGAGGACGATCGCGGCCAGGAGGAGGCGGCTCGAGCCGGGAGAGCTCGCCGCGTGGCTAGCAGAGGCCGAACTCGTGCTCATTCTCGGGGCGTCGCTCCTCGCCGCCCGACTCTAACTCAACTCCCCGCGGCCTCAGCGGGAGGTGTGTTCGAGGGGGCGGGATTCACGTGTTCCTCGTCGGCAAGGACGCCGCCGGCAACCTGGTCGTGCTGGAGACCTTCTCGGTCGAGACTTGATCTCTGGGGGGGAGCGGGGCGAGACCCCCGAACGCCACAGGCCCGCTCTCCGGGGGGAGCGGGCCTGTTCGTTGGTTGGCGCGGGCCGAGGGGTGAGCTACTCGACGCCGATCTGCCGCCAGACCACGACGGTCAAGGAGTCGGCCCCGCCGCCCGAGGGGCTCGGCATGCCGGGGAACTCGATCGAGCCGGACTCGATCCGCGAGTCGTACTTCACGCGCAGGCTGGGGTACTTGTTTCCGCTCGCCCGGTCGTCGGCGTAGAACTTGCCGCCCGCGCTGAGGAAGCCGTAGACGCCGTATTCCTGCTGGGTTTGGCTGGTCGGCGCGATGTAGACGTTGTTCTGGGCGTAGTAGTAGCCCTCGGTCACGCCGCCCTTGGGCGCCACCTTGTCGCCGAACCAGATATTGCCCTGGCCTTCGGTCGGGCCTTCGTAGACCCCGTCGCCGTCGTTGTCGATGATCGTGTCCGTGCCCGCGTCGTAGACGCCGTTCTGGTTGACGTCGTCGTAGCTCTCGCCGCTGAGGCTGGGGTCGTCGGTCGACTTGACGATGAAGAGCACCCCGTCCTTGGTGGCGTCCTCGTAGGCGACGCCGTCGGCCAGGTAGAGGTTGCCCTCGACGACGACCGTGATCTTGACCCCGTCCGTGGTGGCCGGGAAGTGGAAGTCGGTGATCCCGCGGGTGTCGATCCAGAGGTTGCCCTTGATCACGTAGACCTTCCCGTCGTCGCTCGAGCTGAGCGGGATCGTCGAGGTCGAGTGGCCGAAGTGGAAGTTGTCCAGGCTGTAGTTGCCGGGGTGGTAGTTGTTGTAGTCGTAGTCGTTGCTGCCCCTGGCCGGAGTGTCCGAGAGCCAGGAGGGGAGGCCCGAGTCGCCCTGGCCCCACACCCCGCCGCCCACGCTCGGGTCCACGGCCAGGCTGCGGTAGTCCTCGGCGGCGAGGTCGGGCGGGTCGATCGGCGAGGCGCCGGTGTCCTTGCTCCCGCTGATCGGGTTCCCCATGATTCCGCCCGTCGAAGACAGGTCTCCGTAGAGGTCGGTCTGGCCACTGATCAGGATGCTGTCGCCGTTGACGTGAATGTCGCCGTCGACGAAGTCTCCGTTCTGGACCCAGCTCTGCCAGGAGCTGCCCGGATAATCGGTCTCGGCCGAGTTGCCGGTGAAGGTCCCCTCGCTGCCGCCGCCGTTGGGCGTGCCCGAGCCCGGGCCGAGGTTGAGCGTGTAGGAGCCCCCGTGGGCGTTCCCCACGTAGATCGCCTTGTAGAACAGGTCGTGGAAGAGCTGGCGCCGGAAGACCTCGACCCCGCGGCTGACGCCGCGGACGTTGGTCGCGATCGAGCGGACCCGGTAGATCCCCGACTCCTTGCTGTCCGCGGAGTCCACGAGGGTGTCGCCGTCGTCGTCCACGCCGTTGTTGCCCAGGTTGTCGACCGTGACCACGACCGTGATCCCGTCCTCGGTCGTATAGGTCGTGGTCTCGCTCGAGTCGGGCAGGCTGCTGTTCTGCTGGGAGAGCTGGACGTGGAGCGCGACCCCGAGCTCGGCCGCGTTCAGGCAGTCGAGCCCGTCGCCGCGCTCGAGGGCGGCGTTGCTGCGGATGACCGCGCTCTGGGTCGTGATCAGCATCAGGCCCGAGAGCGTGAGGATCATGACCAGCGTGATGATCATGGCCGAGCCGCGCTCGTCTCGTTCGGTTCGCGTGGGGAAGGTCGTCATGGGGGCTCTCAGTCCAGCGTGTTGCGGAAGGCGATCTCGAGGGTCGTGCTGAAGCTGTAGATCTCGCCTTGGCGCGGCAGGCGACGCAGGAGCGTGTAGCTGATCTGCAGGAAGGCGTCGCCCGGGTCGGGCGAGGCGCCGCCGCTGGGCTGGTTGACGAAGGACAGGCTGTCGCCGGCGACGTCGGTCGCGAGGACCGCGATCCGCTCGTCGCTGTCGGTGGCGTCGCCGTCGCCGTTCTTGTCCTCGCGCAGCTCGAGGTAGCCCTCGTCGACGAGGCCGTCGCCGTCGTCGTCAGCGCCGTCGGTGGTGTCCTCGCCCGCGTCGTAGACGAAGCGGATCAGGCGGAGGGGCGTGCGCTCGACGCCTCCGTTCTCGGTCCCGTCGTCGTCCTCGCCGTCGAAGTCGTAGCCGAGCACCTGGCGGAACTCGACCGCGGTGAAGTCGGTGTTGGGGGAGGCGGTCGCGGTCAGCGTGAAGGACTGCGCGCTGCGCAGGTAGCTGGTCAGCGACTCCGCGAGGCGGTTCGACTTCATCGCGACGTCGGAGATCGCCATCGTCTCGCCCATGTTCTCGCTGGTCCGTCCGCAGACGCCGAAGGAGAGCCCGATCACGATCGCGAACAGGGTCGAGGCGACCACGACCTCGAGCAGGCTGAAGCTGCGGCGCATGGCTAGGCCTTCACGTAGAGGAAGGTGAGCACGTTCAGGGTCCGCTGCCCGCCAGCCTGGGCCGTCCAGGTCAGGGTGAAGCGCAGCGGGACGCAGAACTCGTAGGCCGTCCGGTCGCTGTTGGAGTCGTCCTCGCCCGCGGTCCCGTCGCCGTCGAGGTCGAGGGTCCCCGCGGCCAGGCCCGCCGCCGTCTCGGCCTCCGCCTCGGAGAGGACGCGCACCGAGCGGCTGGCGTCGCTCAGCGTGCTGGACGTGATCGTGAGCGCCTGCTCAGCGGTGTCGCCGTTCCCCGCGAGGTCGTCGGACGACCAGATCGCGTTGCTGATCACGAGGGGCGACTGACCGTGATACTGCTCGAGGACGCTGGTGATCAGGCCGGTGGCGACCTCTCGTTCGCGAGCGCTGGAGCGGGTCAGCCCCGAGACGTTGATCGCGGCCAGCATGCCGAAGAGGGCGAAGGAGAGGATCGCGACGGAGGCCATGATCTCGAGCACCGTGAAGGCGCGCAGGGCGGGGCGGTTCATTCAGCAGCTCCTTGCTGGATTCGGTCCCACCACTGCTGCCAGGTGGGTTGGTTCTGCCGCAGCGAGACGCCGCTGGCGGACTTGAGGGTCGACCAGGCCGCGTCGCGCTCGACGCGCGGGCGGGCGCTGGCCAGCGAGCGGTGCAGGGTCTGGAACCACTCGGGGTCCAGCGAGCTCAGCTCGAGCGCCGCGGCCCGGAAGGCCTCGGCGCGGACGCGCGCCTCGTCGCGCTGGGCCAGGCGGTAGAGCGTGTCCTGGTGGGGGAGCGCTGCCTGGATCCCGGCCAGCTCCTCGGGCGCGAGCGCCTCGTCCGGCCCCAGCTCCAGGCGCTCGCGCAGGGCCGCGATCCGCTCGTCCGATTCAGTCTGGATCCGCTTGCGCAGCCCGAGCGCCAGGCCGAAGGCCAGGCTCTCGGGGGCGCGCTCGATCCGCAGCATGCGCAGGAAGCGGCGCAGGTCCTTGGCGCCGAGCGCGAGGGTCACGCGGGTCGCGAGCGCCGAGAGCCGCTCGGCGACGAGGCGCTGCTCGCGCGCGCCGTGGTCTCGCTCGAGGCGCTCCTGGAAGTCCTCGATCGCGTAGACGAAGTAGCGGAAGGTGCGCGGCGCGCGGGCCTGCAGGAGGAGCCCCTCGAGGACCGGGCGCACGCGGCGCCACACGCTTCGCTCGCGGCGGGCCAGGCCGCGGACCAGGCCGGGCATGACGTGGCGGGGGGAGAAGCGCGCCAGGTGCTCGAGCGCGTCCTCGGCGTAGCCGTCGTCGCGCTCGCGGGGGATGGTCAGCGGCAGGATCAGCTCGTGGGCCGCGGCCTTGGTGCCGAGCGCTGCCAGGGCCGGGGCGAGGTGGCGCCAGCCACCCCCCTCCTCGCGCAGGCGGCGGGCGTGGCGGACGAAGCGCGCCTGCTGCTTGGGGCTCAGCGTGGCCACGTCCTTCAGGAGCGCGGCGCGGGCGTCTGCGTCCGCGGCCGACTCGATCCGGGCCGCGAGCGCGGCGCCTGCGGAGAGCTCACCCTCTGGCGAGTCGGACCCCCAGGCGGGGGCGGCGAGCGCGATCAGGAGGGTCGTCCAGGCTGCTTGCTTCATGCCCCCCTGATCCAGAGCGAGGGGGGGAGAGTGACAGGGCGGCGGCGAGAATTTCCTGGAGCGGGGCTCTAAGCCCACCAGCCGCAAGGCTCGCGGGATCGCGCGTCAAGCTCCGAGCGTGCTTAACATTGAGGAGCTGGGGAGCGCGGCGCTCGCCAGGGAACGGGCCTGTGACCGACGTCACCCTACGCACGAGCTCCCGCTCCGGGGATCGGACCCCCGAAGAGGAGGCGCGCAGCCTGCGCGAGCGGCTGCGCGCGGGGACCCTCGAGGCGCGCTGGCTGGAGCTGGGGGCCCACCTCAGCTACGCGCCAGCCGCGCTCGCCCTGGGCCCCGAGTCGGAGGGGCCCTCCGAGGCGGGGGCCTGGCTGCTGGGCTTCGCGCGCTTCGGGCGCGAGGTCGCGCTGCGGGCGGCCCTGGGCCTGGCCCGCGCGCTGGCGCCCCACGCGCCGCCCGAGGCTTGTCTGCCCAAGCTGCTCCCGCTGCTCGAGACCTGGCTGCTCCCCATGGGCCGACGCCGCGGGCGGCTGGCGCGGCTCAGCCAGGGCGAGCTGCGAATCCAGATCGGCCTCGCCGCGCAGACGGCCCTCAGCGCGGGGCTGGCCGAGCGGACCGCCGTCGCCAACCGCACGGGAGAGGTCGGGGCCGGGGGCCTGAGCGCGATCGCGGCCAGCCGCGCGGGGCGCCTGGCCCTGGCCGAGGACGACGCCGAGGCCCAGAGCTCGCTCCAGGACTGCGCGGCGGCGGCCGCGGTCCTGCTCAGCGACGAGGAGGTCCGCGAGGCGGTCCGCTTCGAGCTCTTGCCTTGGACCTTGATCCAGCTGGCGCGCGAGTAAGCTCTGCGGCCATGCTCTTCCCTCCCCTCGTGCGCGGGCGGCTCGTCCGCCGCTACAAGCGCTTCCTGGCCGACGTCGAGCTCGAAGACGGCGAGGTCGTCACGGCGCACACCGCCAACCCGGGTCGCATGATCGGGCTGACCGAGCCGGGGCGGACCGTCTACCTGAGCGAGAGCGACAACCCCAAGCGCAAGCTGCGCTACACCTGGGAGCTGCTGCAGATCGGCCCGCGCCTGGTCGGGATCAACCCCGCCAAGGCGAACCCCCTGGTGGCGGAGGCGCTCGAAGAGGGGCGCTTGAGCGAGGTCGCGGACTACGACACCTACCAGCCCGAGGTCCGCTACGGCGAGCGCGGCTCGCGGGTCGACTTCCTCCTGACGGACTCCGCCGAGGTGCTGCCCGAGTGCTACCTCGAGGTCAAGAACGTGACCCTCTACGAGGACGAGGGGGCCCTCTTCCCGGACGCGGTCACCGAGCGCGGGCGCAAGCACCTGCTCGAGCTGCGCGACATGGTCGAGGCGGGGCACCGCAGCGTGCTCTGCTTCCTCGTCCAGCGCCCCGAGCCCGACTACGTCGGCCCCGCC
>CALDQK010000149.1 GCA_937911525.1 uncultured bacterium | reverse complement strand
CGTCGAGCACGTCGACGGCGGAAAGCACTTCGTGGTCACGATCGGCCCCGTCCCGCTCCCCGCGGGCCTTGGGGGACAGTCGTGCCAGGTCATGATCCTCGTCCCCAAGACCTTTCCCACTGCAGCGATCGACATGTTCTACCTGCCGACCTCTGTGACGGGTGCGAGCGAAGCCTTCAAGAAGCGCGCCAACCGGATCGAAACCCACGGGGGCAAGCAGTGGCGGCGCGTCTCCTGGCACCGGACGACCCCTTGGAGGCCCGGCGCCGAGACCCTCTCCAGCTACCTCGCCTTCGTTCGCGAAGGCCTCAAGCGGATCGCGTAGGTGGAGCATGACGAACACGATTCGCATCCCTGAAGGCGTCTACGAAGACCTCCAACGTGCTCTTCCCCTCGACGTCGAGGGCAACGTCGAGACCATCGCGCTTGGGATCGGCCGGGTCTGCACGGTGGCAGATCGAAGGGTCTACGTGCTGGACGAGGTCCTGCAGATCGAAGACTACGAACTGCGCGAGCCCGCTCGGGTTCGCGCGGACGACCGCAGGCTGCTCGGGCTGACCGCGAGGCTTCGAGGGCGGGGCACCTTCGCGCTGCTCGCGCACACCCACCCTCGTGGTCCTGGGCGCTACTCGCTCGCTGACGACGACCACGAGAAGGAGGTAGCGCGAGTGGTTGCGGGTGCCGCTGACGGTGCCCAGCTCCTGAGCATGTTGAGGCACCCCGGTGGGTGGACCGCAAGGGCTTGGGTGAGCGGTGAACCTGAGACGGTCAAGGCCTGTTGGGTCGTTGGACGCCCTTTGCGCCAGCTCCTCTCGGCCGAAGCTCCTGCGAGTGACACCTGGGCTCGGCAGGCACTCGCCCTTGGCACCAATGCCGTCGTCGACCTGCGACAGCTTCGTGTTGGCGTCGTTGGTGTCGGTGGGCTTGGTGACCCCACTGCAGCTGGTCTCGCACGGCTGGGCGTCGGACAGATCGTCCTCGTCGATCCCGACCGTGTCGAGCTCACCAATGTCTCACGCCTCCTCTGCGTCGACACCGCGGACGTCGGGCAGTTCAAGGTCGAGGTCGTCGCCGCTCGGCTTCGACGAGCGATCCCGAGCTGCAGCGTCACCCCCCTAGCTGTTGGGGTTGAGGATCAGCGGGCCGCCGCTGAGCTCGAAGCCTGCGACGTTGTGGTGCTGAGCACCGACAACCATACGAGCAGGCTGGTGGGCTGGCAGATCGCTAAGCGGGCCCTCGCGTTGACCCTGCTGGCCGGCACCGACCCCCAGGCAGGAGCTCGTGGGATCGTGGACCGCGTATCTGCCTACGTCGCCGACCTCCAACCGACGGACCCATGTCCCGTTTGCCAAAAGATCCTGGATCCCGAGCACCTGAGGCAGGAAGCCATGCCCGCTGAGGCACTCGTTGGGGAGCGGCGTGATGGCTACATTCCAGCCGTGGCGCACCCAGCGGTCCTTCCATGGAACCTCGCCGCCGTCGCTGAGGTCTTGGGCCGCCTCCTCGAGCTCGTCGCGGCCCTGCCTCCCGCCCCAGCGCGGGGTCAGATTCGCCGACTCGAGCTCTTGGCACTCGCCGACGTCCGGTGCCGCACTCGGGCGATCTTCGCGAAGGACGAAGCGTGCGGCTGCGGCGCGGTCACGCGCTCGGAGCTTCGGCCGCGCCTGGGAGGGCGCTGAGTAGGCCGAACCGCCAGCCGCCGTTTGGCGCGGCGGCTGGCGGGGAGAGCTCATGGCGCGGGGCAGTGCTCGAGCTTTCTCAGGAGCCCGGGCATGTTCACCTCCAGGGCTTCAGCGTCGAAGGTCACGTTCTCCGACGCGACGGCGAGCCGGAAGCTGCCGTGCCCGTCGTTCTGAATGATCGAGCCGTCCAGGCCAGCCACGTCGGCGAGATCGCTCTTCAGCCGAGCAACCGCGTTGTGGTAGTTGCCCGAACTCAAGCGCCGACCCCGGACCCAGCCCGGGGGTGACGACCGCGCAGCGCAGGCGAGCTCCCAGAGGATCTCGAAGGTGGAGAGACGAACCCAAACGGTCGCGCCGTTGATCTCCATGCGGTGCCGCCGCCGACGGCAGTCACCGTGGAAGCGCAGGAAGCACTCACCCCCGCTCGCTGGGGGAAGCGATAGGCCCTTGGTATCGAGGCTGCAAGCCCCGCCCTTCTCGCAGGCGCGCTGGAGGACCCGTCGGATCTTCACGTCGAGGGGCTCGAGGTCCTCGTCGAAGTCCTTCTGCGCGAAGTCGTTCGCGCCCAGCTGGAGGGCGCGGATCGGATACTCCGTCCCCTTCTCGTGGGCCGTCATGACGATCACGGGCAGGTCGTCTCGGTGATATCGCTCGCGGATCTCCGCCAGGCAGTTGAAGCCGGTCTGGATCCGGGCGGTGACGCCGTCGTCCGCGGGGAACTCGAGGTCGAGGAGGATGTAGCAATAGCGGTTCGTCTTGAGCAGGTCCCGCGCCTCCCGCTGGGTGCGAGCGTAGTCGTAGTCGTGATCGAGCGAGGAGAGGATCGCGCCGAGGATCTCCATGATCCCGCGCTGGTCGTCCACGATCAGGGCCTTGTGCCTAGCGGGCATCGTCGTCCTCCTCCGCGCGCTCCATGGGGAGGACGACCGTGATCGTCGTCCCGGCCCCTCGCTCGCTCTGGAGCGAGATCCGGCCTTGGCAGTCTTCCTCCACGAACTTGCGGGCCAGCGAGAGCCCCCAGCCGGTGTTGTGCTCGGTGCCCAGGCGCCCCTTCTTCGTCGACTTGCCCGGAAAGAAGATCACCTGCTGCTCGTCGGCGTGGATACCGCAGCCGGTGTCCGCGAGCTTGAGCACGACCAGCCCTGCCTTGACCTCCGCCGTGACCCGAACGGTGCCCGCCTCGTCGATCGCTTCGTAGGCGTTCTGGAGCAGGTTCACGAGGGCTTGGACCAGACGCTCGCGCGGGACCTCGACCTTGAGGTGGCGGGGAACCCGCACCTCCGTCGTGACCGAGGGCGCGCCCGGCTTGACGGCGAAGCAGTCGCCGACGATCGCCAGGGCCTCGTCGACCGCCCGGCGCAGGCTGATCCGCCGCACCGGCGGGATCGCCTGCCGCGCAAAGGCGCGCATGTTCTTGGCGATCCCTTTCACGATCTGACAGCGTCGGGCCGCTGCCTCAACGCTGTCCTCCCACGCCTTCTTCGGGACCTTCCGCCGCGCGAGCTCGCGGCCGAGCTCGCGGATCGAGTACTGGACCGAAGTCGCCAGAGTCAGCACGTCGTGAGAGCAGCCGAAGGCAATGGCCTGGAAGTAGGCCATGCCAACCTCCTCGATCTCCCGCGCCAGCTCCGGCGAGCAGCGTTCCTGTAGGCGGTGGACCCGCTTCAACGCGCTCGCCACCCGCTTCCCCTCGCGCTCCTCCTTGCGGGCCAGGCGCCGCCGCTGCTTGAGGGACTCCTCAGCGGCCTTGGACACCCAGCTCGTGGGGTCCGTCGCCAACAGGGCCAGGAGTTGGTCGGCGTCGTCGTTCGGGCTGAACTGGAGGGCGGTCGCCACCTCCTGGCGGACTTGCCATTCGGTGTCCGCCGCGAGGCGCTGGAGGTGCGCGTGTAACGTGCGCACGGGGTCGGGACCGGGCCTCCCCTTGAGCAAGCCCGTGGCGCGAGAGACGGCCTGGCACCGGGCCTGCCAGTCACCGCTGGTCAGTGCGGCCTCGAGGTCCGCTGGGAGGTTATCGGCCGGGGGAGCGCTAGCGGCCATAGCGACGCCTCCGCTCCTCGAAGGCCTCGCGGCCGCCCTCGAGGATCGTCTCGATCTCGTCCTTCACGTCGTCGACGGTGCCGCAGCCCGCGACCCGCGCGTGGGCGCCGTCAGACGACAGCACCACCACGCGGTCAGCCTCGCCGAGCACGGGAATGTTCGGGTTGTGGGTGACGAAGATCAGCTGGCGGGTCTGCTTGGCGCTGCGGATCTTCTTGACGACGGTGTTGTAGACGAAGGCGTTGTCGAGGTTGCCCTCGGGCTCGTCGATCAGGAGCGGCTTCTCGCTGTGTAGGAGCAGGATCGGCAGGATCGTCGTGCACTTCTGCCCCGTGCTCAGCCGAGGAGCAGCCTTGTAGTCCCCGTCCCGCAGCTCGATCGTGGGGACGTCGCCCAGCTCCACTGTCTCCAGCTCGAGTCGTGCTCGACTGGTCTGTAGCCGGGAGACGATCCAACGAGCCTGGCTCACGCTCACCCCGCAGCGCTCGACGAGCTGAATGGGGTCGTCGGCCTCCACGATCTCGGCCAAGGCGTCCGGGCGGAGCTTCTGCGAGACCTTCTCGGCCGGCGCCTTGTACGGCCGCCCCACGCCCTGGAACGTGTCCAGGAGGAGCTGCCGATAGCGCGCGCGCTCGCTCGCCGGGTCAATCGAGACGCGGATCTCTGGCGCGAGTTCGTCGTTCAGGAAGCGGACGACCTCCTCGCGCAGGCGCGTGCGCCGCTGTCGCAGTTCCTTGAGCCCGTGCACGAGCTCGCGGCGCTTCGCGCGCTTGGCGTTGAGCTCCTGCCGACGGCCCTCCAGTTCGCGCTTCTTCTCCAGGAGGTCTGCGCTCCGCTTCTGCAGCTTGACCCGCTCCCGCGCTCGACCCTGCTCCTCGTTGTGTTCCTGGAGGAGGCCCTGGTAGGCGCGCTCCTGATGGCGGTGCGCGTCCTCGAGCTCGATCGCCATGGTCTCCAGATCGCCGGCTCCGCGGCCAAGGCGATCCAGAGCCTGGGCGACCAGATCTCGGACCTCCTCGCAGGTGTCGAGGTAGGCATGGTCGAGGCGGGACTGGAGCTCCTGGTTCGGGCCCGGCTCCGCCCGTTCGCCTCTTCCGGCGCGGCGGCAGAGTGTGCTTGCCGCCTCCAACGAGTCACGGATCGCGTGGAGGTGCTGGAACGAGGACTGCAGGCGCCTCCGCTCTCGCTCCCGCAGCCCCTTGAAGCGGACCTCCCGCTCGAAGAGCGACCCCTCGCCCGTCGCGCGGACCTTGAAGCCCTTCTCGAGTCGCTCGGTGACCATGGGCAGCTCGGTGAGCTGACTCTCCAGCCCCTCGACCTGAGCCTCGAGGCACAGGATCTCGCTGGCGTTGTTGCCCAGCACCCCGTCAAGGAGAAGCAGCTGGCGTTGGATCTCGGCGAGTTCCTCCTCGCGGAACTTATCGATCAGATCCAGCTGGAAGCCTGGGCTGGTGGCGATCCGTTCGATCTCGTTCTGGCTGTAGACCTCGGCGCCGAACAGGCCCGTGAGCGAGAGCGAGGTAGGCTGGCCTTCGTCGTTCAGGACGACGGGCTCCTCGCCCACCACGCGCTCGACGCGGTAGCGCAGTCCATCGCGGGTCTCAATCTCGACCGCGACCTGGCCAGCGCTCAGGTTTCCCTCCACGAGGTTGGCCAGGGCGCTGTGCCGGGCACGGTCGCGACGCGGGTCTGGCATTTGCACCAGGGCGTAGCGCAGGAACTCGAGCGCCGTCGTCTTGCCTGCGCCGCGTCCGCCGATCAGGCAGTTGAGACCATCGTCGAGGTCAACGGAGACCCCGCCGAGGAAGCCTCCTCCGCTTATCTCGAGCTTCTTGATCTTGTGGAACCGGGAATCTTGGGCGCTCATGCAACTCTCACTGGCGTTAGGTATGCGTTCGGTGTCCGCGCAGGCGAACCCGGCCAGTCTCCATCGCCCCACCGACAACTCGGAGCTACCTTCCCGTCTGGGTTTGCGGCCGAGGAGCCAGTTCGCGCCGGCCCGTCCAGAGTGGAGCTCTGGAAGTCGTTTGTTGTCGGTCGGGAGGTCCGAAATGGACCACCGCGCGGCACGGTGCGTGCCGAGCCGACTTACTTCTTGGGGCGAAGGATGGCGCGGATCCGCTCGCCGTCGGCGAGGAACTCGCCGATCTGAGCGACCTGATCCTCGCTCAGATGCTTGCGGGCCTCTTTGAGCAGGGCGACGCGTCGCACCTCAACCGAGGCGCCCTTCTCCCAGCGACTCGGTGTAGGCCCGCTGCCGTCATGGGGCCGCACCCCCTCGAAGCAGGACTCGACCAGCAGGGGGCGCAGCGGACGAACCCCCTGCCCATGCTCTTCCACCAGGACGGCCAGGATCCGATCCGCGAAGGCCTCGGCCTCGCGCCAGGAGAGCTTCCACAGCTCGCCGTGGGCAAGCCAGCCGTCGCCCTCGCGAGCGTCCCATGCCTGGCTTGCCCGTTCGGTCGGCTGGGGCTGGGGGCGAAGGTTCGACTTCCTCAACCCCTCTTCGCAAGCCGCGAGGACCTGTTCGCGCGTGGCGTCCGGAGCGCCCTGGAGCAGGAGCTGGGTCCCGTCACTCGAGAGGTAGGAGGTCGCGATCGCGTCGTGGTCGTTGAGTCGCGCCAACACGGGCGCGGAGGCCTGACCTCAGCCGAGGCCGGGCACGGGGCCTCACGTGAGCCCCGTTAGATGCACGAGCACGACCTCTTGCTCTGAGACTACGCGAGGGGCAGCAGGCTCTGGAGCCGCCGAGGTCTCGGGCGAGGACGCGCAGCCGAGCGTGAGCGTGCCCACCAGCAGAGCGACGCCTGCGAAGGCCTTGAGGGACGTGGTCATGGGTTGCCTCGAACTTGAGTCTACCCGCGGGCCTCCAGGCTAGCCGGGAGCCCTTCCACGAAGGCGCGGATGTGCTGGAGTAGCGCCGCATGGTCAGATGACGATTGCCCGGGTTCGCTGAGATTCACCGGGTCGCTGTTCGTTCCTCCAGGAGGATCCGTGGAGCTGCTCCGCGCGTTCGCGCTATTCCTGTTCACGGCCGCCGCCGAGATCGGCGGCTGCTACCTGCCCTACCTCTGGCTGCGCAAGGAGGGGACGGCGTGGCTGTTGGTCCCCGCGGCGATCTGCCTCGCCCTCTTCGCCTGGCTCCTGTCCCTGCACCCAACCGGGGCGGGGAGGACCTACGCCGCGTATGGCGGGGTCTACGTCGCGTCCTCGCTGCTCTGGCTGTGGCACGTCGAAGGGATCCGACCCGACCGGTGGGATTGGATCGGAGCGGGCCTCTGTCTCGTGGGGACCGCCGTGATCGTGCTCGCTCCGCACTCGCCGCCCCTCCCAGTCGAGGGCAGCTAGTCGGCGGCATCCCCTTGGTCGCAGGCGATTTACTTCCACGCACCGTCGCGGCCTGGAACCGACGCCTTGACTCCGTACCTAGGTACGGACCGTAGACTTGTGGGCATGACGATCGGCGAGCTGGCCAAGGCGTGCGGAGTTGGGGTCGAGACGATCCGCTACTACGAGCGGCGCGGCCTGATCCCCGACCCTCGCCCAGGCAAGAAGGGCTACCGCGAGTTCAGCGACGACGACGCACGGCGGGTGCAGTTCGTCAAGCAGGCCCAGGGGCTCGGATTCACGCTCAAGGAGATCGCCGAGCTCCTCGCGCTCCGCGTCTCCTCGGAGACGACCTGCGACGACGTGCGCGGGCTGGCCGAGGCGAAACTCGAGGACATCGAGGAGAAGCTGCGGACCTTGCGCTCGTTCAAGCGCGCGCTCGGCAAGCTGGTCGATCAGTGCGGGGGCAGCGGCCCCGAGGGCCACTGCCCGATCCTCGACGCCCTCGACGATCCCAAGCCGAAGAAGCGGACGCGGAGACGCTCATGACGTCCCCGACCGAAGAGCGCACCGACTGCCCGAGCTGCGCGCGGCGAGGCAAGCCAGTCAAGCCAATCACGATCGAGTCCCTCGTGCGGCCCGAAGCGCTCGAGCGCGTCGAGCGTCGTGAAGGCTGGCGCTTCTGCGCTTCGTCGGACTGCACCACGGCCTACTTCCACGAGGCGAGCGGCGAGGTCTTGGGCAAGGACGACGTCCGCGTCCGCATCGGCCAGAAGGAGAGCGAGGCCCCGCGAACGGTCTGTTACTGCTTCGACCACACCCAGGAGGAGATCGAGGCCGAGGTCCGCGCGACCGGGCGCTCCAGCGTGGGCGACGGGATCACCGAGCAGTGCCGCCAGGGGCTCGACCGCTGCCCCGAGACCAACCCGCAGGGGAGCTGTTGCCTCGGCAACGTCCGCACCTTGGAGAAGGCGGCCATGGGACAGTCAGTCGCCTGCGCGACAGAGGCGCCTCCCGCAGAGCCGGCGACCGATTGCTGCGCGCCCTCAGCGCCCGCCCCCCCCGAGACACCGACGACGAGTCGCGCTGGGACGTTCGCTTCGCTGGGCGCCATGGTCTCGGCGATCCTCTCGTCGGCTTGCTGCTGGCTCCCGCTCCTGCTGCTGGGGTTCGGCGTCTCGGCAGGCAGCGTGGCCGGCTTCCTCGACGCCTACCGCCCCTGGCTGCTGGGCACGACGGGCGTGCTGCTCGCGGGCGCGTTCTACCTGACCTACTTCCGCGAGCCCGCCTGCGCGCCCGACGGCTCGTGCGCTGCGCCACCCGTGCGGCTGGTCCTGTTCAACAAGGTGATGCTCTGGGTCGCGACCGCCGTGGTGCTCGCCTTCGCGCTCTTCCCCAACTACGTCGGCTTGCTCGTCGGTGACGACCCAGCGCCGCCACCGCCGAGCACCGCCGCGAACCTGGAGACGGTGGTCCTCGACGTCCGAGGCATGACCTGCGAGGCCTGCGAGGTCCACGTGCGCTCCGCCCTGCGCGATGTCCCTGGTGTGCAGAGCGCGCAGGTCAGCTACGCCGAGGGGCGCGCCGTGGTCCAGACCGATCCGGGCGTGGAGCACCCTGCGTTGATCGAGGCCGTCGGCACGACCGGATACGAGGCGTCGATCGCCAAGGAGACCCAGTGAACCGTCTGTTCGTCGTCCTCCTCGCGCTCCCACTCGTCGCCTGCTCTCAACCCGAGCCGGGCAGCCCCGAGCCTGCGCCGCCCACCAACACTCGCGACGCGGTGAGCCACGTCGTGATCTACGTGGACGGCATGACGTGAGCGGTCGGCTGAGGGAGCCCCACCCTCCGGGTCCTGGAAGGGCTCGACGGCATTCGAGAGGCGGAGCTCAACTACGAGCAGAAGCTGTTCCGGGTCAGCTACGACCCCCAGGTCGTCACGACCGAGCGCATGCTCGAGGTCGTGCGGGCCAAGGGCTACACGGCCTCGCTCGACCCGCCGGCCGCGCCCGCACAGTCCGGAGCGCGCCTGAGCGACGAGGCGCGAGCGGCGCTGGACGTGCGGACCGTCAGCCGCGGCGAGGAGATCGTCGTCAGCGAGCACCTCGTGGCGGGCAAGTTCACGATCGTGGACTACTACGCCGACTGGTGCGGTCCGTGTCTGCTGCTCGGGCACGAACTGGAGCAGGTCCTCGCGCTGCGCCAGGACGTTGCCCTGCGCAAGGTCGACCTGGTCAGCTGGGAGACCGACGCGGCGAAGCAAGTCACCAGGGAGTTCGGCATCCGAGGGATCCCCTACGTGCGGGTCTACGGACCCGACGGACGATTCCTCGGCGCCGTGAACGGGAACCACATCGGGAAGGTCCGGGCGCTGCTCGTGAGCACGCCCGCAGGAGATGAACGCTGAGCATTCGCCTCGAACCAACAACGAGAGGTCGACTGGTGCCAATGACGATGCCAGGTCTCGGAATGCCCCAGCCCTGACATGCTCGACGACTACCAAGAAGGAGACAGACGATGACGACACGAAAAGTGGAGATCTTCAGCGCCGGGTGCGCGGTGTGTAACGAGACGCTAGCGATGGTTCGTAGCATCGCTTGCCCGTCGTGCGACATCGAAGTGCTCGACATGCATGACAGCGAGATTGCGGCCAGGGCCAAGGCCTTGGGCGTAGGGAGCCTTCCTGCCGTCGCGGTCGACGGGAAGCTCGTGGGGTGCTGTGCAGGACGGGGACCCGACGAGGCAACCCTCCGGGCAGCGGGAGTCGGGACTCCTTGTCCGTAGCGAACCTGTGGGGCGTGGTTCTTCGAGGCCGCGCTTCCGCAACCAAAGAGAACGGCGCCGGAGCAAAGCTCCGGCGCCATGACCAGGCGATCTGGATCACCTCCTTTCTTAGAACGAGTAGCTGAGATCGAACGAGAGCGTGTCCTGGCTGCTGCGGCTGTTCTGCCCGCGGTGCCCGGCGAACGCGTCGCCTTCGCTGGAGAAATCGCGGCGATACTCGACGCGGAAGGCAGCGTTCTCGAGCAGGTTGATCGAGAGCGTGCCGGTGAGCTCACCCAGGGTCTGGTCGACGCCCGAGCGCGAGCCGCCCTCGTCCCGGAAGAAGCCGCCGCGAACGCCCAGCGCCACGCGGTAGTAGTCAGCGTCCTCGACCTTGAAGAACGACTGCTTGGCCATGACGAGGAACCCGCCGAAATTGGCCGTGCCCTCGTCCTGCCCGTAGCTCGAGTAGGACGACGAGGCGGAGAGCTCCTCCTGCCCGTAGCGGAAGGCCGCGCGCAGGTCGAGGCTCTCGGTCGGCTGCCAGGTCGCCGCCAGCTCAACCATCCACCGCTGGTCGTGGGCGTTGTCGTCACGCTCTGCGCCGTAGATCCAGTTCAGCGCCAGGCTGATTGAGGGGTCCTCGATCTCCCACGAGAGCTGCCCGCCCAGAGTCTTGGCGCCGTTGTTGTCGAGCACGCGGTCCCAGCCGTTGACCAGGTACTGCGTATAGCGAAGGCCCGCCCCCAGGTCCATGCCCAGGCTCACCCCCGTGGTCGTCTTCGGGCCGAACTGAGCGAAGTGGGAGAGCGAGTAGTGCGGGTTCGCCGGCAGGTCGAGGCTCTCCACGCCGAACCAGCCGTAGGTGCGCCCGACGCGGAGCAGCAGCGGGTTGAAGGGCGTGGGGATCTGCAGGTCCACGTGGGCCTGCGGAACGCCGATCGACTTGTCGCCGAGGACGTCGCCGCTCTGGTTGAAGGCCTCCTCAACCATGCGCCCGACGCCCACCTCGAAGCGGAACCCGGCGTCGAGCTCGTTCAGACCGCTGACCCGCCGAGCCAGGCCGAGCTTGGCGTAGGGGATCCCGAACGTGTTGTGGTCGGGATCGCTCAGCCGCAGCCCGTTCCTGCCGCGACGCCCGCTCGGGTCGCGCAGGTTGAAGCTGTAGGCCGCGTTGACGAACCCGTAGACCTCCACGCTCCGTAGCGCGTCGAGGATCGGGGTGTCCTCCAGCTTCTCGTCCACCCGCGTCGCGGTGACGGTTACCTCCTCGAGCCGCTGCTCGAGCTTCTTGATCCTGTCCTCCAGCTCCTGCGGGGAGTCGGGGGACGACGCTTCCTGACCAGTCGCCGCGCCGCACAGCGCGAGCACGAGGGCCAGGGACAGTGAATTGCGGAACATGTGCACCTCCTTTGCTGACGTTCCGCGCGCAAAGTAGGCGCGGAGGAGGTGCGCTCTCCGAGACTGCCGTATGTGGCCACTACCAGGTCCAAGTCACGCTGAACGAGCCAAACTGATCGACTCCGCCTTGCCCCGCGAACTCGACCGAGCGAAGCGTGTGCGTGTAGGCGAGGACCAGTCCGCAGGGGAGCTGGAGCGTGAGCCCTGCCCTCAGGTCGAAGACAACCCGGCGCGCCGTGACCCTGTGCCCGCCCGTGTGGAGCAGGCTCCCGTCGAGGAAGACGTCGTGGAGCACCAAGCGCCCTTCGCCCCCCAGCGCGAGGAAGAGCGCGAACTCGTCCACGTCGGGAGAGAGAGGAGGAAGCCGGCCCACCCGCAAGTCGGCGCCGAGCCCGGCGAAGGTCTGCACGTTCCCGAAGGACGCCGCGAGCCGCGGCGTGATCTCGTAGCCAAGGACACCGAACTCACGACGGACGAGCGTCACTGCGAGCTCGTAGGTGAAGCGAAGCCCGACCTCAGTCTCGAGCTGGTGCTCCCAACCGCGCGGGGGAGACGAGCCGGTCAGATCGCTGTGGACCGTCTCGTGAACGACCTGCGCACCAGACTCGGGTCCGAGCAGCCCAAGCTCAACGCCGACCCGATCGGTCCATTTCGCGTCCGCTCCCCAGCGCCGGAGCGAGAAGCCAAGCCAGAGCCAGCCGCCATAGGGTCGGTCGCCCGTGAGGAGGTCGGGAGCGTCGAGATCCTCGGGGGTGTAGATCCGCTGCCCGAGCGTCAGGCGCCAGCGACCACCGCGCTCGCCGAGGAAGAAGCCCAGCTCACCCGCGGGGACGTCGCCGAAGAGGGAGAGCTCTACGCCGTTGGTGTAGTGGCGGTCGAGGCCACCGAAGAGGTCGTTCTCCCAGGTCGCCGTGACGCCGTCGAGCGTCCAGTCCTCGGCCCGCGCTGGGACGATCAGGAGGGTCAAGAGGGCGGGGAGGAGCAGGACGCGCACGCTGCGGGCACGCTAGGACCCGTCCTGAAGCTGCCGGGCCGACTGCCGTATCTGGCCACGGGCAGCTTGCCTGTACGCAAGCCACTCCACCCATTGGGGATAGCCCCCCGGCCCCCGAACTGTAACCCCGTGGCCAGGATCCCGTCTGCGTGGGCAAACGGAGACGAACCATGACCAGTACGACCCTTTCCGCCCAGCACCACGGCGCCTCAGCCTTCAGCTGGACCGACCTCGACGCCTGGAAACGGGCGGCGACCAACACCTTCACCTGCTTGATCGGCTGCAGCATTGGGGACTTTGGGGCCCTGATCCTGATCCAGATCTACTGGCCGAGCACGCCAATGCTCCTGACCATGGCCATCGCCATGAGCGCCGGGATCTTCACCTCGATCCTGTTCGAGACGGCGCTGCTTCGGATCAAGGAGGGCTTCGCCTGGCGCCGGGCGGTCCGCGTCGCGATCTCCATGAGCCTGATCAGCATGCTCGGCATGGAGCTGGCAGCGAACACGACCGACATGATCCTCACCGGCGGCGGAGCCGTTCCGCCCTCGGAGCCCTGGTATTGGGGGGCCCTGGCGATCTCCCTCCTAGTCGGGTTCCTGGCCCCGCTCCCCTACAACTACTACGCCCTCAAGAAGCACGGGAAGGCGTGCCATCATGCGGGCTGAGAGGAACGCCTTGGACGACCTGAACGAGCGCCTCGTCGAGCACCTCGGCGCGCTGACTGCCTTCGCGCGCCGGCGGCTGAACGACCCCGACCTGGCCGCCGACGTGCTCCAGGAGAGCCTGGTCAAGGCGCTGAGCAAGGTCGATCAGCTCGAGGACGAGGACCGCCTGTTGCCGTGGCTCTACCGGATCCTGCGGCGCACGATCATCGACACCCACCGCGCGAAGGGCGTCGAGCGCGAGCGGATCGCCAGGATCGAGGCCGAGCTGTCCGACGACGGCTGGGAGGAACCCGCGCTGCGCGAGGAGGTCTGCGGCTGCTACCGCGCGCTCCTGCCCACGCTGAAGCCGGAATACGCCGAGGTCCTCGAAGCAGACCTCGGCGAGGAGCCCACCCAGGAGGTCGCCGACCGCCTGGGGATCACGCCAGGCAACCTGAAAGTACGCCGTCACCGGGCGCGAAAGCAGCTGCGCCAGCGACTCGAGGAGACGTGCCGAATGTGCGCCGCGCACGGGTGCCTCGACTGCACCTGCGGGGAGGCCTCGTGAGCGCCAAGACGGAGACCTACGTCCCGGCCTTGGGCCTGCCGGCGTTGACGCGCTTCTACGACTTGGTCGTGCGCTTGACGCTGCCCGAGTTCGAGCAGAAGAAGCGCTTGGCCGATCAGGCGCTGCGCGAGCTGCCGGCCGGCGCGCGAGTGCTCGACCTCGGCAGCGGAACGGGGACGCTGACCCTGCTCCTCAAGCAGCGCGCCCCGGGGGCCGACGTCGCCGGGCTCGACGGGGATCCAGAGGTGATCGCCGTCGCCCGGGCGAAGGCACAGCGAGCAGGATTCGAGCTCGACCTGCGCCAGGGCTTGTCATGGGAGCCGCCCTTCGAGGAGGGGTCCTTCGATCGGGTCGTCAGCAGCCTGTTCTTCCACCACCTCCGCACCGAGGACAAGCGGCGGACCCTGGCCAAGGCTCACGACCTCCTGAGACCAGGCGGTGAGCTGCACGTCCTCGACTGGGGGGAGGCGCGCAGCGCGCTCACGCGCCTGGCCTTCCTCCCTGTCCAGGTCCTCGACGGGTTTGGGCCGACCCGAGACAACGTCCGCGGGCGCCTGCTCCCACTCTTCGAGGAGGCCGGGTTCGCCTCGGTCGAAGAGACCGGGCGCCGCAACACCCTGTTCGGGACGCTCTCGCTCTATCGCGCTGTTCGACCCGGCTCCGCCTCTCCATGCACAGGACGGTTCGAATGAACACCTACGAGAAGATCTTCGGAACGGGCCCTCGCGGACTCTTGTTCAGCGCGCTGCTCCTGGGAGCCACGGCCTACCTCGTCCCCCACGTCGGGCTACCGAGCGTGCATGGTATTCCCCTCGTGGGGTGGATCTCGCTCGGCGTCTCAGTGGTGCTCACCGCGGCGCTCGTCGTCTGGAGCGTCAAGTCCTTGCCGGTCGACGCGCGTGGGGAGCGGCTCGTCGACACCGGCGCGTTTCGCTACTTCCGCCACCCCCTCTACGCCGCGTTCCTGCTCTTCTTCAACTTCGGCCTGGCTTTGTACTTGGACAACTGGCTCTACGTCATTTGGGCACTCGCGCAGCACCCTGTCTGGCACCTGAACATCCGAGGGGAAGAGGCCCTCATGCGGACGGCCTTCCCGGGCGAGTACGAGGAGTACTGCAAGACCACGGGGCGCTTCTTCCCAAAGCTGCCCCGCCCAGCGGGAGGTCAATGACGTGTACGAGACCGTCCTGACATACCTCTTCGGCGCGTGGCTGGCAGCCATGATGTGCTACGCGTCACGGTTCATGCCAACGCGCAACGAGCGGCGCTACTGGACCCTCGTCGCCACGCTGGTCATGTTCGCGTTCCCGTTCTTCCCTCTGTTCGAGGGCGACTCGGCTGGCGTCCGCTACGAGTTGGCGGCGCTGGGAGCCTTCTTTGCCCTGCTGATCGCAAGCCGCTGGGTCGCTGCTCTGCTCGCGGTCGTGTTCTTCCTCCACGGGAGCTGGGACCTGCTGCATCTGACCACCGCGGTGGCGGTCGAGAAGCCGGACTGGCTCGCACGGTTCTGCGTCCCATTCGACTGGATCGTTGCCGTCTACGTCTTCACGCGACAGGAGGCCTGGCGCAAGGGTCGCCCTGGCATGCACCCGGAGCTCCAGGCTGTGTTCGATGCTGAGATGTCGCAGGCGAGAGAGCACTTTCATGCCGGTCAGCTCGACGAGGCGTTCGCGAAGCTGGAGAGGGCACACGTCCTGGGACAGAGGTATGTGGGAGCCCACACCCTGTCCCATGTTTGGATGCTGCGGGTGGGGATCAAGAGGCGCGATCTGCGGGAGATTCTCGGTCAGCTCGTGAGAATTCCATCCGGCGCCTTGGCATCCGGATTTGGGCTGGCCCCCACCGGCAACACGGGCGGGACCAACGTGCCCGCGCTCACGCGGATGCCCATCGCGGACGACCTCAAGCCGGTTCTGGACTTGGATGCACAAGGGCCGGGCTGAGGTGTGTCGGCTGAGCTAGGCTCCGCTCAGCGTCCAAACCTCAACAAGCGGAGCGCGTTCAACACAACCAGCAAAGTTGACCCCTCGTGAAGCGCCACGGCAGGACCAATCCCCAGACCGAACAGGGTTGCGGGGATCAGAATGGCGACGACCCCAAGGCTTAAGACGAGGTTCTGGCGCACTGTAGCGCGGGTCTGACGACCCAACTCGATCGCGAAGGGCAGCCTCGAGACCCCGGCCGACATGAGCGCGACGTCCGCTGTCTCCAGCGCCACGTCCGACCCAGCGGCGCCCATGGCGACTCCTACCGTGGCCGTCGCGAGGGCCGGAGCATCGTTTACCCCGTCGCCCACCATGGCGACGTGTTCATGCTCCTCCATGAGCTCGCGAATGAACGCCAGCTTCTCCGCGGGAAGGAGCGCGCCGCGCGCCTCGGCCAAGCCGACCTGTTCGGCCACGGCCTGAGCCGCTGGTTGTGAGTCGCCGGAGAGCATCACCATGCGATGCACCCCGATCTCGCCGAGCCGGCTGACGGCGGCGGCGCTGTGGTCATGAGGAGGGTCCAGCAGACCCAGCACGCCAAGAAAGCGCAGGCCGTGCTTGACGATCATGATCGTGCGACCCTTCGCTTCCAGGGCTGACGCGCTCTCGGAGAGCTCCTTCGGCAGCGGTCCGTTGGCGTCGTCCTCGAACAGGGCTTGGTTGCCGATCAAGACGACCTGTGCGTTGAAGGAAGCGCGCACTCCATGACCCGGCATGGCTTCGAGAGAGTCTGCCTGGCCGGCCTCCAAGCCCAAGCTCTCGGCGTGGTCCACGACGGATCGCGCGAGGGGGTGATCGCTCAGCCGCTCGACGGCTGCGGCGACGGAGAGTAGTTCCTGGACCTCGACCGAGTCGAAGGGGACCACGTCGGTGACCTCGGGCGACCCGCGCGTCAGTGTGCCCGTCTTGTCGAAGGCCACCGCGCACACCCGCCCCAGGAGCTCGAGGGGGGCTCCGCCCTTGAACAGGACTCCAGCTCGACCGCCGCGCGCAATCGCGCTCAGGACGGCGCTGGGAGTCGCGATCGCAAGGGCACAGGGGCTCGCCGCGACCAGTACGGCCATGGCCCGATAGAAGCTCGCCTGGAAGGTCTCGTCCAGCACGACCCATGCGAAGAGGAGCGCTATCACCAGCACGAGAATGATCGGAACGAAGACCCTCTCGAAGCGCTTGGTCAGCTCCTGCGTGGGAGAGCGTTGAGTCTCCGCCTCACTCACGAGCTCGACGATCCGCGCCAACGTGGACTCGCTCGCGGGTTGTGAGACCTCGACCTCGAGTGCGCCCGCGCCGTTGATGGTGCCGGCGAAGACGGTGTGCTCGTCAGGGACCCTGCCGGGTGGCCGCGGCGCGCCAGTGGGGATCGCACGTTTGTCCACCGGAACGCTCTCACCCGTCACCGGTGCCTGGTCGACGGCGCTCTCCCCCTTGATCACGACACCGTCGGTCGGGAAGCGCTCATGGGGCCGGACGACGACGAGGTCACCAGCCGCGAGCGTCTCGACGGCCACCTCCTCGATCGCACCGTCAGACCCCAGCAGCGACGCGGTCTCGGGGGCGAGCTTGGCGAGGGCCTGGATCGCCGCCTTGGCCCGTCCCATGGCGTGCTCTTCGAGCGCGTGACCGAGGCTGAACAGCACGAGGAGCAACCCTCCTTCTGCCCACTCCCCCAGGACCGCCGCCCCTCCGGCGGCGAGGAGCATGAGGAAGTCGATCTCGAATCGGCCGGCCTTTACACTGGCGAAAGCCTCGCGGACTGCGAAGCCCCCGCCGGCCAGGTACGTCAGGAGGTAGAGCACCATCGGGACGGCCGGCGGCGCATGCGTCAGGGTGTCCACGAGGTAGCCTGCCAGGAGAAACAAGCCAGCGAGGCCCGCAGCGATGAGCTCCGCGCGCTCGCCCAGGGGGCCGTGGTGTCCATGCTCGTCGTGGCCGTGGTCGTCCTTGTGTTCCTTGCCCAGCAGCTCGGCGAGAGACTCACGGACCTGCTCCTCGGTCGTCCCTTGGCGGTCGTATCCGACCCGTACGAAGCCTGTGGCAGCTGCTTCGGCTTCGACTACTCCGGGGAGCCGCCGGATCTGAGCAGAAACACGCTTGGCCTGTTGCTCGGATCGCACGGTGGTAGCCAGGACGACGTGGCCGTAGCGGGTCGAGATGCGGTAGCCCTCGGCGCGAACCAGTGCCTGGATCCTCGAGAGGCTCAGGATCGCCGGGTCATAGTGCACGCAAAGCTGAGCGGGGGTGTCAGCTCCGTCAGGGACGCTATGCAGCTCAGTGATGCCTGTCAGGCCGGACAGCGCGCGGATCAGTCGCTCCCTGCACTGGGAGTCGCCGGCCGGGAGGTCAGGAAAAACGAGCTCCAGGTCGAGTCGAACCTTGGGGCTTGGGGCCATCAGCAGCCCTCCCGGTCGTCGGGCTCGGGGGGCGCCGCCTCGGGCGAGTGCTGGTGCGTGACACCACTGGAGCCCAGCGTTGCGTTAGCGGGCATGACTCGAGGTTGGTCTGGAGCCCCGTCGCTCAGTGCACGGGACAAGAACGCAGGTCCCAAGAGAGTTGTCACCGCGACCATCACGACCACGGCGGCATACGTGGTCGGCGGGAGCACGGGTTGCCCCTGAAGCAGGAGACCCGCCCCCACTCCGGCGAACACCAGCCCCACCTCCCCGCGGGGGACCATCCCGAGTCCCACGACCCACTTGCTGCTGTCTTCCTCGCGGCAGCCGAGGCCACAGACCAGCTTCCCGGCCGTGGCCGCCAGCGTGAGGACGCCAGCGAACGCGATCGTCTGGATGTCGAAGAGAGCGGCCAGTTCGATCCTCGTGCCGATCAAGACGAAGAACAGCGGAATGAGGAATGACACGATCGGATCGACGAACTCCTCGATCGTGCGCTTCTCTCGTTCCTTGAGGCTCTCGTACTGCGTCGAATCCAGGACCAGACCCGCAGCGAAGGCACCCACGATCGGCTCCAATCCGATGACTCCAGCGGCGTAAGCAAAGCCAAAGCAGAGCAGAAGGGAGGTCGTGAGGAGTATGCCCTTCCCGCGCAGTCGCGATGCGATCCAGAACAGCGGCCGGGCTGCGACCAAGCCAAGGACCGTCCCGCCGACGAGGAAGAGGCCAGCCTTGCCGACGACGATCAGGATGGCTGTCGCGCCG
>CALDQK010000148.1 GCA_937911525.1 uncultured bacterium | reverse complement strand
GGATCAGGTCCTCGCGGGCCTCCTCGCGACCGAGACGGGCCAGCGCCATGCCGCGGACGAGGTAGAGCTCGGCCGCGCAGGGGCTGCGCTCCAGTCCGGTATCGCACTCCTCGACGGCCTCTTCACAGCGCCCCAGGTGCAGGAGGGCGCTGGCCCGATTGGCGCGCGCTGCCAGGTGCCCGGGGTCGAGGGCGAGGGCTTCGGCGTAGTGGTCGAGGGCGGCTTCGAGCTCGCCGGCGCGGGCCGCCGCGATTCCGCGGCGGAGGGCTGCGTTGGTCTCTCGAGGCTCCTGAACGGACATCGCTCCTCCTTTGGCCTCTTCGGCTTTGGTCGCGAGCGAACTTGAGCGCGACGTGGGACTCCCCTCCCCGCTCAAGGTTGCGCGGGCTCTTTCAAAGGGCATTGTGTGCGGCCACTTCGGAGGAATCCCCGACATGACCGCTTCTCTGCGCCCTCTTCTTTGCCTGGTCGCTCTCAGCACGCTCAGCACCGGCTGCATCGGCAGCATTCGTGACACGACGACCGCCCGCACCGCGACCGAGATCCTGCTCGTCTCGACCGCCGCCGAGCGGGCCGTGAAGAGGTACGACGCCAGCCTCCTGAGCAAGAAGCACGTCTTCCTCGACGACGCCCGCTTCGACTCGGTGGACAAGAACTACGTGATCAGCGCCCTGCGCGACCACCTGATGGGCAGCGGCGTCAAGCTGGTGGCCAAGGCGGACCCGATCAGCAAGGACAACGCCGAGGGCGCCGACTTCGTGCTCGAGATCCGCAACGGCACGCTCGGGATCTGGGACGGCGACTTCGTGCTGGGTATCCCCCAGCTGCCGGTGTCGGCCCAGGGCTTCCCCCCGGTGCTCCTGCCGCCGCTCTACCTCTTCCGTCGCCTGAGCAGCCAGGGCTTCGCCAAGTTCCAGTTCTGGCTCTACGACGCGGCGACCAAGGAGTTCGTCGGTCGCAGCAAGGACCTGTGGGGCCACTGCTACTACAACCAGTGGTGGTGGTTCGGCGTCGGCCCCTTCGACGGCAGCAACGACATCTACCCCGAGTGGAGCGTCGAGGGCGGCGTCGAGAACGGCGAGAGCGGGGACTGAGCGACCCCCGCTCACTCCCGAGATCGCTAGACTGTCTCCCTTCGCTGGCGAATCGCTCGCCGGCGAAGAGGAGGACCGTCCCGTCGTGAACGCCGCCGAGGCCCTGCAAGCGCTCGCCGACACCGTCGAGCGCGTCAACCGGCTGGCCGACCCGGTCCGCGCCAGCCGGGAGATCCTCCGCCTCGCGGTCGAGGTCTCCCAGGCGCGCGCAGGCTTCCTGGCTCGCGTCGAGGGTCCCGAGCTCCTCTGGACCCAGGGCTACTCAAGCGACGCCGAGGCCGAAGCGGAGGAGGTGCCGGCCAAGCACCTCGACCGCGTCGCCCGCGCCGTCCGCGAGTCCCTCGACGGGGTGCAGGACGCGCCGCCGCACATGACCGGCGGCGCGGCGCCGCGGGGCGCGGTGGCCGTCAAGGCCGAGGCCGGTCAGCCTCCTGTGCACGCCTTCCCGATCAGCGACCCGATCCGGGGCACCTGGGAGGGCGTGCTGGGCTTGATCCCGAGCCCGACCGCCCCCGCCGAGCTGGGCGAGATCGCGACCGCGGTCCTGACGGTGCTCAACAGCTTGCTCGACCCGGGCCGCCTGCAGCCCGAGCCGGTCGAGGCCGCGCAGCCCGTGACCCGCGACGGCGGCCCGACCTTCCGCTACGACTACTCCGAGATCGTGTCCCGCTCGGAGACGATCTACGCGGTGTTCCGCAAGCTGGACCGGATCATCGGCGCCCGGGTCCCGGTGCTGGTGTGCGGCGAGACCGGCACCGGCAAGGAGCTCATCGCGCGCGCGATCCACCGCAACGACCCCCATCGCCGCCACAAGCGCTTCTACACCCAGAACTGCGGCGCGATCCCCGGCCAGCTGCTCGAGAGCGAGCTCTTCGGCTACGTGAAGGGCGCCTTCACCGGCGCCGAGCGGGACAAGCAGGGTCTGTTCCAGATCGCCTCGGGCAGCACGCTCTTCCTCGACGAGATCGGTGAGATGTCGGTCGACATGCAGACCCGCCTGCTGCGCGTGCTGCAGGAGGGCGAGATCGTGCCGGTCGGCGCCACCGAGCCGATCCCCGTCGACGTGCGGATCGTGGCCGCGACCCTGGTCGACCTCGAGCAGGCGATCGCGGCGGGGACCTTCCGCCAGGACCTCTACTTCCGGCTCAAGGTCGTGCGCCTCAACCTGCCCTCCCTGCGCGAGCGCCCCGAGGACGTGCCGCTCCTGGCCGATCACTTCCTGCGCAAGGCCGCGCGCGAGGTGGGCAAGCGGCCCAAGGTCCTCGACCGGCGCGACCCGCGCCTGCTCGAGGCGCTCCGCTCTTACTCCTGGCCCGGCAACATTCGCGAGCTCGAGAACGTGATCCGGCGCCTGGCCTACCTCGTCCCCGACGACGTGATCACCTACTCCGCCCTGGCGGACGCGGGCGACCCGCAGCTCCTGGGCGGGATGGACGCCGACCCGGCGACCCGCCCCGTGCGCAACCTCGACGACGCCGTCGAGGAGGTCGAGCGGCGTGAGATCGACAACGCGCTGCGCGTGACCGAGGGCAACAAGACCCAGGCCGCGACCCTGCTCGGGATCAATCGCCGCAGCCTGCTGCGGCGCTTGCAGAAGTACGGCTACGTGAGCACGGGAGATGACGACTAGAAGGCCCCTCCCTCGGGTTCGCCACGCGCGGGGTCTCGACGCCGAGGCCGTGGCGGAGGTCCACGTCGCGGCTTGGAAGGTCGCCTACCCCGGCCTGGTGGATCAGGGCTACCTCGACGGCCTCCGGGCAGCGGACCACGTCCAGGGCTGGCGCAGGCGGATCTACTCGCGCGCGCTGGGCACGACCCAGGTCGCGCTCGATCCGCGGGGCTTCGTGATCGGCTTCGTCAGCTACGGGCCCAGCCGGGACCCCGACACCGATGGCGCGGGCGAGCTCTACTCGCTCCACGTGCACCCGGACCACTGGGGGCGCGGGGTGGCCAAGGCCCTCTTCGACGCCTGCGTGCGAGCCTTGCGGCGCGCGGGCTTCCGCGAGCTGCACCTGTGGGTCATGGAGAACGACCCGCGCGCGACCGGCTTCTACCGGGGCCGCGGCCTCAGCCCTGACGGCTCCTACAAGCGGGACGAGCCCGACGACGGAGTTCGCCTCGACCTCGTCCGCTACACCGGCTGGATCGACCAGCGCCTGCCGCCCGTGACGCCGCGCGCGCTCCGGTGCGCCTGCGCGCGGGCTCTCAGCGTCGGCCTGGCCCTGGCCGCGATTCCGACCCTCGCCCTGGCGGCCAAGGGCAACCCCTACGGCGCGCTCGCGGCCCTGGTCGGCGTGACCGTCATCCCGGCGAGCTTGATCGAGGGCTGGGAGCGCGACTCCCTCGGGCGCCACGACCTGCGCGTGTGCAGCGCCTCGATCCTGGCTTCGCTGCTCGGCTGCGCGCTCCTGATCGGCTCGGCGGTCTACGTCTCCGAAGCCGTCGGCCAAGGGAAGGGCCTGGTCGGAGGAATCCAGGCCGTGCTCTCCTTCTTCACCAGCTCCTTCTCGCTCTTCGTGTTCGCGGTCCTCTGCGGGACCTGGTCGCTCCTGCTGGGGATCGGCGCGCTCGGTGACTTCTACGACTACACCCGCGCGACCCTGCGGGTCGTGCTCGGCTACGCGGCGGGGCTACCGGCCTTGATCGGGATGACCTTGGGCGTCAGCGGGGGCGACGCCTCGGGCGGCCTGCTGGTGGGGCTCGGCCTCGGCGCCTGGGGGCTGATGGCCGGCACGGGGGGCGTGCTCGTGCTGCGCGCCTGCTACGAGCTCGGCGAGCGCTTCGAGGCCTGGCTCTATCCCATCGAGCCGAGGGACCTGCTCAGCGCGGCCGGAACACCAGCGTCTCGTAGCTGACGCGCTTCTCCTCGCCCTCGAAGCGGACCGTGAGCAAGAGCTGGCCTTCGACGCGGCTGAGGCTGAACCCGAGGGAGCGACCGCTGAGGGGGTCCCGCAGGCTGCCGCGCAGCTCCTGGCCGCCCTCGACCTCGTGGGCCTGGCCGAGCAGCGCGTAGCGGATCCCCTCGAGCACGAGGACGCCGGCGTAGCCGCGCTGCTTGGAGACGAGCTCGAGGGAGGGCGCGTCCGCGGGCTTGGCGTCGGGCGTGTCGGGGAGCGGGCCCTGGTAGGAGCCCACGAAGGGGTCCGCTGCGGCGTGTGGCGCGGCGCGCTGCAGCTCGTAGTCCCGCCCGTCGCAGGTCAGGGTCAGGCCGCCGGGTCGCTGGACGAGCCGGAAGGGAAGCTCGCGCTCGGCTGCGCGGAAGGCCCCCTCGACTCCTGCTCCCACGCGCTCGCCGCGAGCCGGGAAGGCGCGCCCCCCCAGCTCGAGCTCTCCCGTGAGCGCGGCCTCGGGCCCGAGCTCGAGCACCAGGCGCAGGCGCGGGTGCTGCCACGCGCCCAGGAAGGGCGCCAGCTCGGCAGGGGGCGGAGGCCGCTCGGGCGAGCGCTCAGCGGCTGGAGTCACGCTGGGCGCTGCGCTCGGCGCTGCGCTGGGCGCTGCGCTGGGCGCTGCGCTGGGCGTTGGCGCGCCGCTCGCCGGCTGGCCGCTCGGAGGGGGAGTGGGCGCAGGGCTGGGCGTCTGGCGCTCGCAGCCCAGCGCGCAGGCGAGCGCCACGAGCAGGAGGCGGCGCTTCACCGGCGGCCCGGGAGGTCGGCGGCCAGGCGCGTCAGGGCCTGCTGCATGGCGGAGGTCGCGCGCTCGTAGCCGCGCTGGATGGCGGCGGGGTCGTCGGGCGAGCCCTCGAGCTCGAGCGGGGGGAGGACCTCCAGCTTGATCCGCGCCGGGAAGGGCAGGAAGGGCAGGAAGCCAGGCGCGATCCCCCAGGGGATCGAGAGCGCGACCGGGACGGCCTTGATGCGCAGGCGCGAGCGGTCGAGCCGGAGCGCGCGGGCGATCCGGCCGCCGCGCGCCAGGCACCACCACACGTCGTGGGCGCCCGCGCACACCACCGGCACCAGGGGCACGCCCGTCCTGAGGGCCAGGCGCACGAAGCCAGTCCGTCCGCCGAAGTCGATCCGGTCCCGGTCGCGGCTGGGGCGCATCACCTCGTGGTCGCCGCCGGGGGAGACCAGCACGCGCCGTCCGGCGCGGAGCGCGCTCTCGGCGGGGCCGGAGCGGGCCGGGATCGTCCCGCAGGCGCGCACGAAGCGGCGCAGGCCTGGGAGCTTGAAGGCCAGGTCGTGCCCGAGCACGCAGAGCGGGTCCTGGAAGCCGGTCGCCTGGTGGTAGGAGAGCGTCGTCAGCGGGGCCTCGGGCATCACGAAGCCGCCGTTGTGGTTGCCGATCAGGAGCGCAGGTCCCGGGGGCAGCCGCTCCCAGCCCTCGATCGAGGCGCGGAAGTAGCGCTGGTAGGCCGGGAGCAGGATCGGCTGGATCCGCCGCAGGAAGTCGAAGTCCGGCGGGGGCGGGAGGACGTCGAGGGGCGCGCTCACGCGGTGGGGAGCTCCTTGGGCGGTGAGAAGCGGCGCCAGCTCCCGTCGGGCCCGAGGACCTCGCAGGGGCGGAAGCGGGCCTTGTAGGACATCTCGCGGCAGCCGCTGATGTAGTAGCCCAGGTAGAGGAAGCTGCGGCCCGTCTCGCGAGCCAGCGCGATCTCTTGCAGGGCCGAGAAGGTGCCCAGGCTGCGCCGGGCCTCCTCGGGGTCGAAGTAGAAGTAGACCGAGCTGACGATGTCGGGGAGGAAGTCGATCAGCCCCAGGCCGACCAGGCGCCCGCCCACGCGAAAGCGCATCTCGCGGGTCGTGATCGGCGAGGCGCCGAACACCTCCTCGTAGGTGTCGAGGGAGGAGAAGGCCGATTCGCCGCGCCCGAAGCGGGCCGAGACGAAGCGGTTGTGCAGGTCGAGCTTCTCGTGGCTCGGCTCGGGGGGGCCGAGCTCGTAGCTGACGTCCTCGTTCTTGCGCAGCACCCGGCGCTGGCTCTTGGAGGCCTTGAACTCGGCGACCGGGACCCGGATCGGCTGGCAGGCGTGGCAGCCCGAGCAGACGGGCCGATAGACGACCCAGCCCGAGCGGCGGTGGTGCTGGTCCAGGAGCTCCTGATAGCGCTCGTCGCTGCGCGGCGCGGGGTGCATCCGCAGCGCCCAGCGGCGGTCGGGCAAATAGACGCAGGGACCCGTGTGCACGTAGCCAGAGCTCATGGCCGAGCGATCGCCTCCTCGTCGCTAGCATGCGCGGCCCAGCACGACCCGACAACCCGCGATTCCTGTCGAGGAATGCTGACCGGAGTGTCAGCCTCCGGCGCGAGCCGGACCCCTCCCAGGACCGTGCCGCCAGGATCCGGTTCTGGACGCTTTTTCGTCAGAGTCCAGCGAGTCCCATAGCAGTTAGGCCGGCGGCTCCTGCCTTGCAGCTCCTAGGGTCGGGGGTGAAGACCATGACCGATCCGTCCGGGATCGCAGGCGAGCTACGCCGCAGCTTCGAGCAGCCAGGGGGCTGGCGCGACCTGATCGCTCCCGTGGTTCGCGGCGGCGCGGCCGCCCTCGAGGTCGCCTACGCGACCCTGGAGGAGGTGCTGGTCGAGCGCAGCGGCGAGAGCGACCCCGAGCCCGCCCTCTGCTACGCCACGCTCTTGCTCTGCTCCTTCGACGCCGGCTACGCCGAGCCCGAGCGCGAGGCCTGCCTCGCGACGCGCAAGTGGCTGCGCCTGGCCAAGGCCTGGGGCGCCCACAGCGAAGACCTCCGGCTCCTCCTCGGCTGGCTGTGCATTCACGAGGGCTCGCTGGCCGAGGCCTACGTGCGCCTCGAGCGCGTGGCCGCCTTGCCGGCGGCCCGCTTCCGCCTCGGCCTGCTCGAGCTGGCCCGCGACCGCGCCGACCCCGACGGCGCGGCCTCGCGCGCGCTCGCGCACTACCGGATCGGCCTCGAGGGCCCCAAGGGCGACCTCGGCGCCGCCGACTGCCAGGCCGGCTGCGCGCAGGCCTACCTGATCCTGGGCCAGACCCAGCGCGCCCGCGAGGCGCTGGTCCTCGCGCGGCAGCGCGGCGCGCTGCACCCCCTGGCCGACGCGGTGGCGAGCGCCTTGGCTCGCGAGGAGAGCCGGAGCGGTCGCCGCGCCCGGGTCGCCGCCGCCCTGGCCCTCGCGGGCGCGGGGGTCGCGGCCGCGTTCGGGCTCGCCAACGCGCCGCTGTGGCGCGAGGGCGCTCAGGCCGAGCCGAGCCAGCCCAAGAGCAGCACCGCCGCGGCCATGAGCGAGAGCCGCTAGCGGCGCCGCTTCGTCTCGGCTTCGAGCTGCGTGAACATCGAGCCGATGCTCTTGTTGAGGATCATGTCCTGGATCTTGTCCTTGATCCGGCGCGGGATCAGCGGGGCCTTGACCTCGATCTCGGCGTCGTAGTCGATCCGGGCGCCGCCCTCGACGTCGGTGAAGCTCCAGCCGCCCTTGCTGTCGCTGACGAGCTTGCCGCGGACGAAGGTCCAGCGCGTCTTGAGCGCCTCGGGGTCGTGCTCGATCCGCAGCGTGTAGCTGACCTCCTTGATCACCTTGGCGAAGAACTCGACCGTCCAGGTGTTCCCGTTCTTCTCGTGGATCTTGCAGCGCGTGAAGTCCTTGAAGAAGTTCGGGTAGGCCTCGTAGTCGGTCACGGCGTCGTAGAGCTCGCGGGCTTCGACGCCCTGGATCGTGGTCTGGCGCTCGACCTTGGGCATGTTTCCTCCAGAGGGTGACCAGGCTACTACGTCCCCGCGACCCCGCCGCCGCCGACGCGCGCTAAGCTCTCCCGCCGCGGCAGAGGCCGCGCAGAGGAGGCTGGGCGTGGCGCTCGAGGGACTGGACACGATCGCGTGGAGCGAGCTGGAGACCGCCCAGGGCGACCCCGCCGAGCTCCCCGCCCACCTGCGCGCGCTGCGCAGCGCGGACCCCGAGGAGCGCAAGCAGGCGCGCTGGTCCCTCTACGGGATGGTGTTCCAGCAGGGCACCCGCTTCAAAGCCGCGATCCAGGTGATCCCCTTCCTCTACGAGCTGGTCCTCGACCCCGACACGCCCGAGCGCGGCCCGCTCCTGCAGCTGATCCTGCACCTCGGCCTGGGCTACGAGGACGCCCACCTCCCGGTGGGGATCTCGAGCCACGAGCTGCAGGCCGCCCTCGCCGAGCTCGAGCAGAGCATGTCGCCCGCCGAGGCGGCCCAGTGTCAGGAGCTCGGCGTCGGCCCCGTGGTGGACTGGGGCTGCTACGAGACGGCCGCCTTTCAGGCCTTGGAGCTGATCCCCCTGCTCGCAGACCCAGACCCCCTCGTCCGGCAAATGAGCGCCTACCTGCTCGCCTGGTTCCCGGGCGAGGGCTGCACGATCTGCCCCGCCCTCGAGGCGCGCCTGGACGAGGAGTCGGAGCCGCGCCACCTCGCGAACCTGCTCCTGGCGCTCGGTCTCCAGGCGCAGCAGTCCCACCACGAGGTGGACGCCGCGCTCCTGCGCGAGCGCCTCGACCACGAGTCCCTCGCCGTGCGCGTAGCGGCCGCGATCTCGCTGGCTCCCACCGACCTGAGCGAGCGAGTCATGGAGGTCCTGCTCGAGGGCAGCGGCGAGGTCGAGGCCCTGGCCGCCGAGGGGCTGACCTGGAACGGCGGCGACCTCGCCGGGCTGGCGGGCCTGGTGCTGGCGATCCACGGCCGGCCCGCGCGCGAGCGGGTCGCGCCAGCGCTGGCCGCGGCCCTCGAGGGAGCCGACCCCGCCCGCGGTCTGGACTTGACCCAGGCCCTGCTGCACCTGATCCGGCCCGAGGACGAGGCCGGCTTCGTGGGCAAG
>CALDQK010000147.1 GCA_937911525.1 uncultured bacterium | reverse complement strand
GCCACTCCGGCTCATTGAGGTGCCTTGCGATCTCCTCATGAAGAACTACGGACCAACCGCTCGGCACGTAGCTCTGAACAACGACCGGTAGAGGAATCCGGGAGCAATCGGAAACCAGGAAAGGCGCCAGTTGCTCCATGTCCGGCTTCAAGACACCCTCCAAGGTCTATTATTCCCTACACCCTATGCCCCATTCTCAGTCCCCAAAGGATCAGGAAGCGGTCGCTGTGGGCGCGTCCTATCCTAGCCCCTGACCTCACACATGCTTCGAGTCCGCCGAGCGTCAGTGCAGCGGACACTCGAGCGCGACAATCGCCGGACTGATACATGAGGACTCGGTCGATACGGGCGGGTTCGTCACCCAGGCGCGTGGAATCACGCCGACTCGAACGAAGGAAAGTTCTGCTTGGCTGCGTGGCGCCCAGGGGGGGGCGGGACCGTTCGGCCAACGAGCCGCATGGGAAGGCGCAGCTATCAGGTAGCCCGGGCAGAAGAGTATCGAGCGATACCCATGAGCGCGCGCTCCAAATCACCAAGTGCTCCGAGGCGAGAGAACTGGAAGACCTCGTTCAGCCCATGCCCAGAGAAGTGAGCTTCTTCGTAGAGCGCAATTGGACTCTCAATTTGTCCGTGAACCGCCTGTCAGGCCCCCCGCCCTTGTTCACGAAGCGCCATGTCCTGTCCACCACCTTCGCGTCTCGCGGCACACCGCCTTCTTCAATGAACCTGGTCTCGCGCCGGGTGAAATTGAGAGCCCCATAGGAGAGGGCACCGACACCCCTGGAGGTGTAGACCAGTACGCGGTCAGGAAAGAAGTAGAGCATTTCCTCCCCAGCGAGGAGGACTGGAACTGGAACGTTGGTCCTGACGAATGGCGGGGGGGCGCTCCGTATCCGCACAACGTCACGACGAATCACAGAAGTCGCTCCAGCGTTGCGCTTCTGGTCGTAGACCTTGGCTTGGGCATCGACGTTCCAGACCTTGTTGCACGAACCCGCGACTTCCAGCCCCCTGACTAGGGCTGCGCAGTCTCTCTGCGCGTCAGACTCGAGGTCGTAGAGCAGAACGACCGTCTTCACCATCTTGTCGCGATAGAGAGCAGCCCCGCCGGCAGCAACAGTCGCAACAACGGCAAGAGCAGCGAGCACGGAGTGCCCGAGGCCAGTGCAACCAGAACGCCGAGAGCACCAAGAGCGATCACGCCAGGAGCCAAACGGAATCGGCTATGCCGCTCCTGAATCTCGCGGAGGAGGTCTTCAGAGGAGGAATCGCGAATCTCGCTCACCCTCACGCTCTCGATCTTGATCATGGGCCCATGCCCAGTCGACTCGGAGGCACGGTCGTCGGGCTGCTTTGCCCCAGGCTCCGTGAACCCGCCACGGCGCGCGTTCGGGGAGCTCGCTGGCAGCGTGGCGCGGTAATAGATTCCACCGGCGCCCATGTGAGCGTAGTTGCCCCTGGGGCCCGTCCCGACACGGAACCCTCGAATCCCCGTGTAAATTCCGACCCCGGAACCCGAGAGGTTGAATCGCAAAGGACCAACCTTGACGCTCTTTCGCAGATAGAAGGGCATGCGTAACCGCTCTCGCCGGGAGAGTTCAGGGCTCTCCAGACATCTGCCAACACTACACAAGACCGAGACGGCAAGGCTAAGTAACGGAACCCTGGCCTCGCGAACAAGATTAACCCGCCAGGCCGCCAGGCTCCTGCGGGAGCGGTAGCCCGCCAAAGTCCACCACCCAAGCTGACTCCTCGCTGCTGTCGGACGGGCTCCGCCTCTGGTCCCGAGCGTGGGTCACATGAGCTACTCGCGTAGAACGCAAGAGCCGCCCAGCAGGCGGGTCTGAGCCGGGAGCGGACTAAGCGGCGGGTAGGTGCTTGGCGTCCCGGACTACTGCAAACTGCCTCAGGCTGAGGTAGGCAAACGACTGCGGTGCTCCCATGGATCCGAGATCACCCAGGGGAATTGGACGCTCTAAGGCCCACACGTCAGCAACTTCGATCGCGCAGCCTTCGCTTTTGCCCTGGTAGTAGCGCCAGAACTCGTCACCCCCGATCCCGCCCACTGAGCAGTAGTCGGCCCAGAGGGATCGGGGCGTAGCGATCGAGACTCTCTTCACCGTAAAGAAGCCGACCACCCTACCCACCGGCTGGGTTGCATAGACCACAACATGGGTGACCGCCCTTCCGAACCCCCTCTTGCGGAACTCGACGCGCTTTTTTCCTTCGAGGATCCGCCTCGCGAAGCGAGGGTGGATGCTCAGGAGGGCAATCGAACTCGGGGCGGCTCTCGTCACAGGATCTCCCTACCCACGTCAAGCTAGCTGCAGTATGAGGTGCGATCACGCACGAGCGCTGGGTTTGGACTCCACGCAAGCCCTTGGGGCTATTGGGTGATTCCTCGGCACACAGGACCCTGGCGTATCCCGACTTTCCGCAACGAGAAGGAGATCGCCTGGGCGGCAAGGCTGCAAGACAGCCAACTGCGACTCAAGATCCGGGCAGCAGTCGGGTATTGCCCCGCTGCCAACGACCACTCCTTCCTTTCTGCAGGGCGGCAGTGCCTGAGCCCCGCCTCGTCACAGTGAGCGGGCTTGACAATGGAAGTCAGCAGTAGGAGGCTCCCATTCACTGATGACCCATGGACGGACCCCAAGACTGGGGCGCAGCGAAGGAGCCAGGTGCCCGATATCCTGAAGATTGAACAGGTAAGGCCCGAAGAGAGCGCATTCCAATGCGTCCTAGACCTCCACAGGGCATACAAGAAGTTCCTGGGCTTCCTTCCGACAGCGGCGTTCACTCAGTTCGCGGAAGAAGGACACCTACTGGTCTGCAGATCTGCAGACGCAATCGTTGGCTACCTCGCGTTTCGGGTTGCGGCGAATGAAGCCGCACTTGTCCACTTATGCGTCGACGAGCCCTGGCGTGGACGAGGAGCTTGTGGGGCCCTGTTGGGCAGGCTCTTCGAGCTCACGAAGCGCCTCGCTGCCATTCGCCTCTGGTGTCGGCAGGACTACCCCGCGAATCGACTGTGGCCGCGCTACAACTTCGAAAAGGTCGACGAAAAACCGGGGCGAGGGCAAGACGAGGTTGCGCTGCTCAAGTGGGTCCGCTTCAACGTCGAAGACGCTCCTCTGATCAAGCTGATCGAGCGCGAGAGGAGGCGTGAGAAGGCAACTGCTGTCCTCGACGCGAACGTGTTTATGCAGCTCGACGAGGACTCTGATCAGGCTGAGGAGAGCAAGAGCCTGCTCGCCGACTGGCTTCAAGCCGAAGTGGTCCTTTGCGTAACGGCTGAGCTGCCTAACGAGGTATCTAGGAATTCAGACGCCAGCTTGCGGGCGCGTCGCGAAGCTCAGATGGCCCTGTATCCAATGCTCCGAGCGGGCGAAGCGTTCGACGAGGCGCTCAATCGCGTGCAGTCGGTCCTGCCTAAGGCTCGTACCGTTTCGGACGAGTCGGATCGGCGTCAACTTGCGCACTCTCTTGCCCAACGGGCCCACTACTTCGTCACTCGGGACCAGGCCTTGCTCGATCTCGCGGAAGAGTGCGAGCGCGAATTGGGGATTCAGATCCTCCGTCCCATAGACCTCGTCTGCCGAATTCACGGTGATTTGGACCCCAGCTCCTATGTGCCGGCGCGCCTGCTTGGAACGCAACTCGTGGAGTCCCGTGCCACGAGGGTGAGTGAGCTCATCCCCTTCCAGGCTCACGGGGAGTGGGAATCCAAGAAGCACTTCCTCGCGCTCTGCCGCCGCCTTCTCTCCCAGCCTGACGACTATCTGACTCGGGTCGTCACGACGAACTCTGGCGAACCGGTTCTTGCGTATTCGGTCGAGGACGAGCCCTCATGTGGACGAACCTCGATTCGCCTCATTCGCGCAGCCCACGATCGTCTCGGGGCTACCGTCCTGCGGCGTGCCGTGGCGGAGTTGATCACGAGCCGTGTCTCGGATCGCGTTCACGAGACCTACTGTACGGACAAGCACCTCACGCCCGCCGCTAGGGAGGCGCTGCGAGAACTCGGGTTTGTTGCCAAAGGCGACGACGCCTTGGTCAAGACCAGCCTTTCTGGCGTCCTACCGCTCAGCGAGGTCTCCAGGCTTGTCTCTAGCCTGCCAGGGGGGCTTTCGCCAACTTCACTTGAGCACCTTCTGTGGCCGCTCAAACTTGCGGACGGTGAGGTTTCCACGTTTGTCATTCCCATTCGACCGCATTGGGCTGCCGAACTCTTTGACAGCGGGTTGGCTGAAGGCACCTTGTTCGGCGCGAAGCAGGACTTGGCTCTTGCGCTCGAGAACGTCTACTACTCGGGCTCACCAGTCGAGATCCCGAAGGGGTCCAGAATTCTCTGGTACGTCAGCGGAAGCGGTAGGGATCGAGTTGGAGCGATCCGAGCCGCGTCGTTGTGCCTCGGGACGGTGCGGACGACAGCACGGATTGCAGCGCGCAGATTTGCACGCCTAGGGATCTACGATGAGCAGCAGGTTCTAAAGCGAGCACACAATGATCCGTCCGGGCTGGTAACTGCCTACCGCTTCGGGTTCACCGAACGGTTCAGTGCACCCCGGACTTGGGATCAACTTCAGCACTCCCTGAGGAAGAGTTCTGGCCGTGGGAATCAGATCAATTCACCAGTCCGAGTCCCTAATGAGACATTTGTTGAGCTCTACGCCGCGGGTCTGGAGCTTGCCCACCGCCTTGTGAGTGCCTCCGCCGAGAATCAGTCTGCGTGCCCTAGGTGCGGCTCGCCAGAAGAGAGTTTCGAGCGAAGGGGAAGCGATGGGATACGCCGGACCTACTGCAGCGCCTGCCTTGAGCGCTAAGCCAGCCGACGATTCCCCGAGGGGAATCGGCAGAGGCGAATCGATCGTCACGCTCGGCTCGGCCCCCCGGCATAGCGTGACGATCAGCTACCGCACAAGTATCCGACCGGCGAGCCTCGTTCTGAGGGATAACTATCGAGGGTTGGCCGCTACATGTGGAGGTGGTGACTCGAGAGCCAGAGCTCTTGAGTTACCTCGCTCTCCGACGGAGGCTAAGTCGTGGAGGTGTAGGCCGCATCTGCCCCGCCGGCTTATGACCGAGCACGACCGAGGCGAGAGCCAGGCCCAGCCGCTGGCAGATTTTTGACGGATCGAGCAGCATTGGCCGTCAGTAGGGTTGAGAGGTTTCATGCTCAACAGACGCTGTGCTTGGTGTGGTGACCCCGCTGCGGACTTCACCCTCTGCGACCGATGCACTCAGGTCGCAGAACCCTACGTAACTGCCGCTTCCCTAAGCGAGTTCCTCTTCAACCCTCCTGACCCTCTGAGTACTGAACTCCACGAAGCCGCAGGTCAACTCGCTCTTCGCTTGGCGAGAGGGAGCCAAGGCAGCTGGGAGGAGCGCGTTAATCGAGTCCAGGAGGAACTCGCTATCGAACTCTCGAAGGTTCTGCTGAGCTCAGGCATGTGTCGTGAGTTCGTGCAGATCGCTTGCGCTTCAAGAAAGGAGGCCATCCAAGCCCTTGGGTTTGCAGGTCGCCTCGATGCATGGAGCGGCGAGGGGCGAATTGTTTCGAACGACCTCGTTCACCTAGCAGCCGGCTCGCTACCTTCCGCTCTGCCTCCTCGCGTCCCCGACCCGAGTTCGATCGTCCCGATCTATCGGGCGGATGCACTGGCGAACGCTTGGCGGACGGTGACGGTGAATGCAGCGGTCGCTAACGCAGTCGCTATCACTCACGCGGTTTCCCGCCCCGAACCGAGTGAGCTAATCGGGGTGTATGAGCCGGCTGCTCTCACCGACTACTACACGCAGATCGAGCACGTCGCAGATGCCCAAAAGCCTGAGGACTATGAAGTATCAGACTCTGGCCTCCGGCGTTCTCTTGAGAACCGCGGGGTGCTGCCCCGGCAGATCGTGGCTGACGTTGACCAGGATCTCGCCCAAACCTGTGGATTCGGAGTCGCAGACCTCCATGCGTTGGCCGATGCAGTTCGGGAGCGCTTCCGAGAGTTCGGACGCACGCCTTTGCTGCCTCAATTCGTCGAGATTGCTGGGACCCCCTGCCAATACGGGTTGGGCGTAGAACGCAAGGACCGCCTGAGGGAGACCTACCTCCGACACGGCGGCGACGCAGCCAATTGGCTCTCTATGGTCCGAGCCTTCTCAGCGCCGCGTGTTGGCTCCAAGAGGCTGGAACTGGAGGCGACGGACAGATTTCGCCACGCCTTTCTCTACGAGGCGGGAGACTACTACATGGTTGCTCTGCTCTCCCTGGCGAATGCAGTGGATGTCTTCCGGCAGTCGGTCCTTACCGGCCATTTCTTGGGACGCTTCGGTGGTGACCCCGATTTCCGCAGCAAGGCCCTGGGGAAGGCGGGGAACCGCATGGCGACGTTCCTTTCGTTCGTAGTTGCGGAGTGGTTCGCCTCGGCCGGCTTCAAGGTCCCGACTGAAGGAGGCGTCCCACGTGGTGAGATCAAGAAGATCCGCACCAAAGGCAAGACGCTCAGGATCACTGGCCCATCAGGCAATGACCTTGGAGACCTCGATGTCCTTGCAGTCGATGAAGGAACGAGGACAGTCAGGATTATCGAGATCAAGTATTGGAAGCCTGGGCCCTGCACCGTGACCTCGATTGCCGCGGGATCCAAGCTCGACTCTCAACTTCGGGAGAAGATCATGGCTCGCCACAGGTGGGTCGAAACGAACCTGCGAGCCGTAGTCGAGTTCGCGGGAGCAGCTGCAGGAAGCTACACCGTGACGACTACCCTCGCGGCCTCAAGGCCGATGCTGCAGGACGATCCGGTGCTCGACGTGACCTACCTAGCGGCACTCAAGGAGGAACTGGACAACCTGCGCTAGCCGGGCTGGAACTAGCCGTTCCGTCTTGGACCACCATTGGTTGTCACCCGCTGTCGCTTCGGGTTTGCGATCTCGGGGAACTCGTCGATGCGCTTCTCTACCAGGCGAAAGTCCCCATTCTGAGAGAACACCTGTGCCGTCGCGGAGTCAATGCGGATGAGATTAAACCTCCGGACATCTTCACGACTGCATGGGGCGACTTTCAGAGGGTAGGGAATCGGGACAATCGACAACATGTAGTCAGGGGAGAGCGGCATCGAGACCTCTACACCTGGGCTACATGGCCCCACCGCCAGACCGTCGTCCCTGAGGGATACCACGCTGACTGGGTTGTCGGACGTGAAGAACAGCCACGGCGTCTGGGTCCGCTGCAGCACTACCCAGCTTCGTGCAGCCAAGACCGCAGCGACTCTCGATACAACGCTGGACAGGAGAAGTTCGACATGGAACTTCGCTCTCCCCTCACGGGTCCTCGCTGCTCTTGCTGTCGCGTAGACCTCCGGGAAGGCGTCGAGTATCTCCTGGGGAAAGGAGTCATACAGTTGGGCTGTGCGCTCGCGCGCTTCCTCTGTCCTGATGTGCTGGATAGCGATGAATGTGGCGAGTTCGATCTTCTCTTCATCGGTGAAGCCACGGAAGGTCCCCGCTGCGAGAGAGTCGAGAGTCGCCGCTAGGATCGGGGCAACTGTTTGCTCGTGTACACCGAGCCACTTCTCGACAGCCTGAGGGACCTTGGCCATGGCGGCCACTTCCGGCGTGTCGTAGTAGTACCGCCTCGAGGCTACGTCCTTGACCCCCGCGACGAACTTCTGGCGACGGGGCTTGTCGTAGACGTGCAGCTTCTCAGCGCCATCAGGCAGTGCAAAACCACGGAGGTAAAACTGCGGAACGTAGTGTTGGCGCTTGATGGTGCTCATACTGGGAACTATCCGGGATGCGTGAGACTTGCGCTGGGTATGCGTCCGAAGAACTGCGTTCTGGTCGAGGACCGGCTGAGCGGATAGGAG
>CALDQK010000146.1 GCA_937911525.1 uncultured bacterium | reverse complement strand
GCGCGACTGCTCGCAGCGCGCCAGGTCGGGGGCTGCGAGGTCGCTCCGGTCGCGAGCGAGCTCGCCGCGATCCGAGGCGGGGAGCCGCCTCAGGCCGACGCGCCGCTCGACTTCGCGCCGCTCCTGCCGCCAGCGAGGATCCCCCCGCGGAGCGCGATCCCGCCCCAGGTCGTCGAGAGCGTGGCCAGGCGGGCGATGAAGGCGCAGACCATCGCGCGCAACGAGAACCAGCAGGCCTTGGACATGGCTCGAGGCCTGCTGCGAGAGAACCCCTACGACTTCCACTCGAACTCGGTCCTCGCGACCCGGACCGAGCGCAAGCACGGTCCTCCGGCGCAGGGCGTCCTCCTGCGGCGCTCGCGCATTCACATCCACCGTCAGTTCGGGGTGACGCTCAACTTCCGGGACTCCTGGATCCGGGGTCACCTCGGCGTGAAGGAGACCCCAGAGGAGATCCTGCAGAAGTTCGACCAGGAGCTACCCGCGTGGGTGCCCGCGGAGCTGCACGCGGGGACCTGGGTCCTGGAGCGCTACCTGGGGCATGTGTTCCCCGCCGACGAGCGGCCACCCTGGCCCCAGTGCGCGGGGCGAGTCGACCTCCGGCAGCAGATCTCCCAGCTCCTCCGGATCGATCCGCTCCAGATCGGGTTCCTCTACGCGCACGCCCATCTCGCTGCCCTGGACGGGCTCGAAGAGGTCGCGCGCCGGGACCTGGCGACGCTCGACCTCGTGCTGGATCCCGTCTACGCGGGGGAGGCCGGCAGGAGCCGCTACTACGACGCGATCTACCGCGCTTGGATCCTGGCCCCGCTGAACGCCGCGGAGGCCGCGCGCTTGATTCAGGAGCTCCCCGACCGCAAGAGCATGGAAGACGACGACATGCTCGAGGTCAATGACTGGGTGCGCAACGCCATTGGCCTGGACCAGCTCAAGAAGCAGCCGGGCTGGAAGCTCTTCACCGAGAGCATAAAGCCCAAGTAGGCATGCACAGACACGTGCAACGCTACAGGCATACAGGGATACGCAGGCAGGGCTGCCGGCCCATGTATATAAAGCCGCGTATACACGTAACCATGCAGGACTATAACTATATGTATACCGCTATGCACGTAAGGTGCTCGCTTCCGTTGACCCCGCTGGGGGAGGGGACTAGCTTCGGCGAGCCGTGATCGACGTTGAATGCACCTGTGGCCGTGTCTACTCCGTGCCTGAGCGCAAGGGCGGCCGAAAGCTGCAGTGCAAGCGCTGCGGCGCGGTCGTGCGGGTCCCGCAGCCCGAGAAGCGCCGCAGCAGCGGGGCGGCGCCGGGGTTGGTCATCCCCTTTCGGACGCCCGACGAGCCCGCGCCGAGCCCGGTCCTGGACCTCGCGGCTCCGACCCGGCGCTGCCCGAGCTGCGGCTTCGCCGACGATGAGACCGTGGTGGTCTGCGTCCGCTGTGGCTACGACCACCGCACCGGGACCCGCTTGTCGGACCCCCATGAGGCCGCAGAGGAGAGCGCGCGCGTCTCGCTTCAGCGCTCTACGCAAGACGACGCCGACACGCTCGCGCGTCTGGGGCTGGCCTCGTTGACGCCTGCGGGCCTCGTGCTGGGGCCCTACGTGTTGCTCCGCACCACCAGCTTGCGGACGGACCTGCTCGGCCGCTCGGCGCAAGGGCGGGGGGGGGCCGCGCGCGTCCAGGCGCTGGGCGGGTTCATCCTCTGGGCGGCGGTCCTGCTGGGCGTGTTCGCGCTGCTCAGCAAGCGCGAAGAGCGGGCGATCGTCCACGACTCCACGATCTGCCAGAACCGGCTGGTCCGCGCGGGGGCGGTCGTCCGCAGCCAGCTCGAGGAGGGCGCCTGGCCCAACCCCGCGCGCCACCTCCGGCGCGCCCTCGAGGACGTCGCCGAGAGCGACCCTCGCCTGGCCCCCAGCGACCTGCGCTGTCCGATCGGGGACGGGCTCTACGCCTACCGCGCCCGCGACGAGGAGGAGCTGACCGCCGGCGTCGACCCGGCCTACCTCCTGCTCTGGGACCAGGAGCCGCACGCGGACGCCCAGGGCGCCCGCACCTGGCGGGCGCTCCGCTTCGACGGCACCGTGGAGACCTTCTCCAGCGAGCGCGACCTCGACGAGGCCCTGAAGCGGACTCGCTTCGGCCACCTCCAAGGGGGAGGGGAGGGCAGCGAGAGCACCGGGGCAGGGGAGGGGACTCCCGGCCCGACCGGCGGCCCGACGGCCGGTGGCGCGCTGCGGACCCAGCTGGCTCGCTTCGTCGCCCTCGCGGACGAGTGCGACCGGCGAGACCCCTTCCTGGAGCAGGACCTGAGGGTCGAGGAGGCCGTGTTCAGCGAGCGGACGGGGGTTCCCACGCAGGAGATGCTGCCGCTGCTCCTCGAGAGCAAGGACGACGCCGTGCGGCGGCGAGCAGGGCGGATGCTGGCGCGCTGTGAGCTGCCGAACGCGCTGCGGCGGCAGTGGGCCACCGAGCTGGTGCAGACCCGGGATCCCGAGCTGCGCTTCGCGGGGGGCATGGCCCTGCGCCGCCTGGGGGATCCCTGGCTGGCGCCCGTGCTCCAGG
>CALDQK010000145.1 GCA_937911525.1 uncultured bacterium | reverse complement strand
CCCGTGGCGGGAGCCGGCGCATTCGCGCCGAGCAGCCCTCCATGTCCTCGCTCGAGAAGCTGCTGCGCTTGATGAACAAGTATCAGGCCAGCGACCTGCACCTCAAGGTCGGCAACCCGCCGATCATGCGGGTCCAGAGCAAGATCCGCTACTTCGACGCCGAGGACTTCGACGGCCCGACCGTCCAGCGCATGCTCGAGGACATCCTGACCCCGGACCAGAAGGCGACCTTCGCCTCGGGGCGCGACCTCGACTTCGCCTACTCGGTCCCCAAGGTCGGTCGCTACCGGATCAACGCCTACCGCCAGCGCGGCTCGGTCTCGCTCGCGATCCGACGGGTCAACGTCGACATCCCGACCTTCGAGGAGCTGCACCTCAAGGTCGAGGCCATGCGCCGCCTGGCCAGCTACCGCCAGGGCCTGGTCGTGCTGGCCGGCGTGACCGGCAGCGGCAAGTCGACCACGCTGGCCTCGATGATCGAGTTCATCAACACGCACCGCCGCTGCCACATCATCACGATCGAGGACCCGATCGAATACCTCTATCGGGACAAGAAGGCCTTCGTCAACCAGCGCGAGATCGGGATCGACGTGCCCTCCTTCGGCGACGCGCTCAAGAGCGTCGTCCGCCAGGACCCGGACGTGATCCTGATCGGCGAGATGCGCGACACCGACACCTTCGAGACCGCGCTCACGGCCGCCGAGACGGGCCACCTCGTGTTCGGCACGCTGCACAGCAGCAACGTCAGCCAGACGGTCGGGCGCATCCTCGACATGTTCCCCGCGGACCGCGAGCGCGCGATCCGCCAGGCGCTGGCCTTCAGCCTCAAGGGGATCGTGTGCCAGAAGATCCTCCCCTCCTGCCGTGAGGGCGTGGGCCTGGTCCCGGCCCAGGAGATCATGATCGTCAACCCGACGGTCCAGAAGCTGATCTACGAGGGCGAGGACAAGAAGATCGACGGGATCGTCCGCTCCAGCCGCGAGGAGGGGATGCAGGACTTCAACCAGAGCCTGATGGACCTCGTCGCCGAGGGCCTGATCGACGAGCGGGTCGCGCTCGAGGCCAGCCACAACGCCGAGCAGCTGACCATGAACCTCAAGGGGATCTTCCTCGGAGACGACCGCAAGATCGTCCGGTGATCGAAGCCGAGCAACTACGCCTGCACCTGGGCGACCGCCCGCTCTTCAACGACGTGTCCTTTCGGATCGGCGCCGGCCAGCGCGTGTGCGTGGCCGGGCGCAACGGGCAGGGCAAGTCGACCCTCATGAAGGTGATCATGGGGCTGGCCTCGGTCGAGAAGGGGACGGTCAACGTCAGCAAGGGGCGCACGATCGGCTACCTGCCCCAGGACATGCCCGAGGAGGCCGCCCCGCGGACCGTGGTCGAGGAGGTCCTGACCGCGATCGGCGACCTGGCCAAGCTCGAGCGCGAGATCGAGGAGCTCGCGACCGAGATCAGCCTCCACCCCGAGGACGCCAGCCTGCTCGAGCGCTACGGCAAGGCCCAGGCGCGCTTCGAGGCCATGGACGGCTACGGGGTCGACGCCAAGGCGCGCACGATCCTGCACGGGCTGGGCTTCAGCCAGGAGCGCATGGACAGCAAGCTGGGCACCCTCTCGGGCGGCTGGCGGATGCGCGTCCACCTGGCCAAGCTCTTGCTCACGCGCCCCGACGCGCTGCTCCTCGACGAGCCGACCAACCACCTCGACCTCGAGTCGCGCGAGTGGCTGCTGACCTTCCTCAGCGGCTACGAGGGCGCGCTGATCATCACCAGCCACGACCGCTACTTCCTCGATCACCTCGTCACCAAGGTGTTCGAGCTGGAGATGGGCGAGCTGACGATCTACTCGGGCAACTACTCGCGCTTCGAGATCCAGCGCGCCGAGCGGATCGAGCACCTCAAGAAGGAGTACGCCCGCCAGCAGCGCGAGCTGAAGCGCCAGCAGGAGTTCATCGACCGCAACCGCGCCAAGGCCGCCACGGCGAGCAACGTCCAGAGCCGGATCAAGCAGCTGGCCAAGATCGAGCGGGTCGAGCTCCCCTACGAGCCGCCCACGCTCAAGCTGCGCTTCCCCGAGCCCGAGCGCGGCGGGCAGCTCGCCTTCCGCCTGCACGGGCTGGGCAAGTCCTATGGCGAGCACAAGGTGTTCGGCGGGCTCGACCTCGAGCTGCCGGCCGGCGAGAAGCTGGCCGTGGTCGGCGTCAACGGCGCCGGCAAGACGACGCTGCTCAAGCTGCTGAGCGAGCGCCTCGACGCCAGCGAGGGTCGGGTCGAGCTCGGGCACGAGGTCGAGATCCAGTACTTCTCGCAGTACGAGGACCACCTCCCCGACAGCCAGTACTCGCTCCTGCAGGCGATGCAGGAGGCCTCGCCGCCCGAGCCCACGGTCCCGCACCGCACGATCCTCGGCTGCTTCCTGTTCAGCGGCGACGACGTGCACAAGCCGATCCGGGTCCTCTCGGGCGGGGAGCGGGCGCGGCTCAAGCTGGCGCGGATGCTCCTCCAGCCGAGCAACCTGCTGGTCATGGACGAGCCGACCAACCACCTCGACCTGCACAGCAAGGGGATCCTGCTCGACGCCCTGCGCAACTTCGGCGGCACGGTGGTGTTCGTCAGCCACGACCGCGGCTTCCTGGCGGACCTCGCCACCTCCGTGCTCGAGATCACCGACGGCGAGGCGCGCTTCTACCCCTGCGACTACGAGCAGTACCGCTGGCGCCTCGAGCGCGACAAGCAGGCGGCCCAGGAGAGCGAGAAGGCGAAGAGCGAGAAGGCGAAGAGCGAGAAGGCGAAGAGCGAGAA
>CALDQK010000144.1 GCA_937911525.1 uncultured bacterium | reverse complement strand
AGACGCTGCGGGCTGTGCACTCGATGCGGAGGCGGCGGCGGCGGCGGCGGCCGCGCCAGCACCACCAGCAGCCGCCACCGCGCTGGCGCTGATCGGCGGCGCCGTCACCTTCACGAGCATGGGTCGCCGCGAGGACCCCGAGATCACGATCCGGACCGCGATCGTGGCCGCCGAGACGGGGCACCTCGTGTTCACGACGGTCCACGCCAGCGACTGCGTGAGCGCCGTCGAACGCCTGGTGGCGGTGTTCCCCGCCGACGAGCAGGCGGGGATCCGCGGCCAGCTCGCCCTGACCCTGCGCGCGGTCGTGGCCCAGCGCCTGCTCCCCGCCGACGGCCCGCGCGGCCAGGCCGGCGAGCGGCGGCGCGTGGTCGTGAGCGAGGTCCTGCGGGTCAACAGCGGCGTCGCGAACCTGATCGCGCAGGGCAAGCCGGCCCAGGTCTACTCGCTGATGGAGACCGGCGCCGCCGCCGGCAACCAGACCTTCGACCAGGACCTGGCCCGCCTGCTCGGCGAGGGCCTGATCAGCGAGCAAGCCGCCAAGGTCCTCGCCCGCAGCCCCCAGAGCCTGGCCGACCAGGTCAAGCACGGCGCCAAGCGCCGGCTGGTCGGGCGGAGGGGCCGCCCGTGAGCGAGGCCCTCGACCTGAGCGAGGTCAAGATCGACCCCGCGGTGGCCCTGGCCCTCCCGGCCCAGCTGGCCAAGCGGCGCAAGGTGCTGCCCTTCGCGCGCCTCGGGGGCGAGGTCGCGGCGGCCTGCGTCGACCCCAGCGACCCCAACGTGCTGCGGGCGATCCAGCGCTACTACGACGAGCCGGTCAAGCTGCACCGCGCCGACAAGGCCTCGCTCGAGGACGCCCTGGCCCGGACCTACACCGGCGCGTCGACCACGGGGCGGCTGCGGCGCAACACCACCGGCCTGATGCGTCGCAGCGCGGTCGAGAGCAAGCCGAGCGAAGACGCCGCCGCTGACGACGCGGTCGCGCTCTGCGAGGAGCTCCTGCACGCGGCCGTGCTGCGGCGGGCCTCCGACCTCCACGTCGACCCCGAGCGCGACGACGTGCGCGTGCGGATGCGCGTCGACGGCGTGCTCGAGGACTACGCCCGCCTGCCCAGCTCGGCGCTGCCCGGGCTGCTGAGCCGCTTCAAGGTCCTGGCGAAAATGGATATCGCCGAGAAGCGCGCGCCCCAGGACGGGCGCTTCAGCTACCTCTACGGCGGCGAGCACCACGTCGAGCTGCGCGCGGCCAGCCTGCCGACCAAGTACGGCGAGCGGCTGACCCTGCGCCTGCTGGCGCTCGACACCTCGGGGCTGACGCTCAGCAAGCTCGGCCTCGACGAGGACCAGCGCCGCCGCGTGGACGACGTGCTCGGACGCCCGCACGGGCTCTTCCTCGTGACGGGCCCGACCGGCAGCGGCAAGTCCACGACCCTCTACGCGGGGATCCGGCGCCTGATCGACCAGCGGCCCCTGAACGTGATCACGGTCGAGGACCCGATCGAGTTCGACATCGACGGGGTGGCTCAGGTCGAGGTCGACGCCCAGGACAAGGTCGGCTTCGGCAAGGCGCTGCGGAGCATCCTCCGCCACGACCCGGACGTGATCATGATCGGCGAGATCCGCGACGGCGACTCGGCCGACGTCGCGATCAAGGCCGCCCTGACCGGCCACCTCGTGCTCAGCACGCTCCACACCAACACCGCGCCGGGCGCGATCACGCGCCTGGTCGACATGGGCGTCGAGCGCTACCTGGTCGCGGCGACCCTCCGCCTGGCGGTCGCCCAGCGCCTGGTCCGCCGCCTCTGCCCCCACTGCCGCCGGCCCCGCGAGCTGAGCCAGGCCGAGGCCGAGACCTTGGGCTCGCCCGAGGCCGCGGGCGTCCAGGTCTACGAGCCCGAGGGCTGCCTGCGCTGCGCGGGCCGCGGCTTCTCGGGCCGGCTGGGTCTGTTCGAGCTGCTCGAGGTCGAGCGTGATTGGGCGGCGCGGATCAACGCCGGCGCCGACGAGACCGCGCTGATCACGGCCATGCACGAGGCCGGCATTCCGACCCTCACCGAGGCCGCCCTGCGGCGCCTGCGCGAGGGCGAGACCACCTTCACCGAGGCGGCCGCCGCCGTGACGGCCTGGTAGCCATGGCCAGCTTCAGCTACGTCGCGCGCGACTCCGCCGGCAGCCTGCGCCAGGGCACTCAGGAGGCCCCCAGCTCCGCCGAGCTGGCCGCTCAGCTGCGCCAGCAGGGCCTGCTGGTGGTCAAGGTCGAGGCCGAGCGCCAGCCCAGCGCGGGCGGCGGCTTCGGCCTGGGCCGCGTGATGCCGGTCCGCTCGGTGGATATCGAGATCGGCCTCAAGCAGCTGGCGGTGATGCTCCGCGCGGGGATCACCCTGCTGGAGGCCCTGCGCGTCCTGCCGCGCCAGCACCCGCGCGCCCGCGTGCGCCGGCTGTGGAGCGAGGTCGCCGAGCGGATCCAGAGCGGCTCCAGCTTCGCCGACGCCCTGGCCGGCCAGCGGGCGATCTCGCCCCTGATCGTGCAGCTGGTGCGAGTCGGCGAGCAGACCGGTGAGCTCGAGCGCGTGCTCGTGCGCGGCGCCGAGGCCCTGGAGCGGCGCCGCCGCCTCCGCGCCAGCGTCCTGAGCGCCTTCCTCTACCCCACGATCGTGTTCGTAATGACCCTGGGCGTGACCGCCTTCCTGGTGCTCAACGTCCTGCCCAAGATCCGCACCTTCCTCTCCGGCCTGGGCCGTCAGCTCCCGCCCCTGACCCAGGCCCTGCTGGACGTGTCCGACTTCGTGCAGGCCCACCTGGTCACCGGCGCCGTCGGCCTGCCCCTGGTGTTGGCCGGGATCTTCGCGATCTACCTCTATCCGCCCGGGCGCCTGGCGATCGATCGCCTGATCCTCTTCGTCCCCCTGGCCGGCCGCGTCTCGCGCCTGAGCGGGACCGTGTCCCTGGCTCGCGGGCTGGGCGACCTGCTCGCGAGCGGGATCACGCTGCTGGAGTCGCTCAGCACGACCGAGCGCCTGATCGGCAACCGCTACCTGGCCGAGCGCCTGGCCCGCGCCCGCGAGCGCGTGCTCGTCGGCGCCCCCCTCCACGAGCAGCTGACCGACCCGCGCGCCTTCACGCCGATGCTCTCCGCCATGGTCGCGGTCGGCGAGACCTCGGGCTCCCTGGACGAGGTCCTGGCCGAGGTCGCCGACTTCCACGAGGAGGAGCTCCAGGGCCTGGTCCAGACCCTGAGCGTCCTGATCGAGCCCGCCGTGATCGTCGCCGTGGGCGCGGTGGTCGGCTTCGTCTACCTGGCCGTGTTCATGGCGCTCTACGCCGCGCAAGGAGGCTAGCGAGTGACGCTCTCGCCTCAGCCCCCTCGTGCCCCTGCCCGTGCCCGATTCGTTTCCGCCTTCCCGCGACCGAGAGCAGGACGAAGCGCAGGCGCATCGCGCGCAGCGATTCACCGCAGAGGCGCAGAGGACGCAGAGTTTCCGCAGAGAGGCGAGGCTCGCCCTCACCCTGCCCTTGACCTAGCGCTCGTCCCACAGACCACGTTCGCTGTCGCCAGCGTCGCTTCCGCGAGTCCACCGCTCCTCTGCGAAGACTCTGCGTTCTCTGCGTCTCTGCGGTTGATTCGAGCTAGCGCAACCCGACTTCGCTGCGCCCAATCCCCCAGCCGGAGGTCCCCATGAAGGTCCCCGCCGCCCTCGCCCTGACCCTGTGCCTCGCCGGCGCCGCCAGCCTGCTCGCCCAGGACCAGCCCCCCAGCGCGCCGGCTCGTCCGGCGGAGCCGCGCGGGGACGTGGCGCCGGTGCCCAGCCGGACCCCCCTGCGCGACCCGACCCAGGGCGCGCGTCGCTTCGGGCCGGTCCGCGCCGGCGGCGCGCAGCAGAAGCTGCCGCAGCTGGCGCTCAAAGGGCGGATCGTGCGCGGCGGCGAGGCCGCCGCGCTGCTCGAGGTCGAAGGCCGGCTGCAGCTGGTCCGGGTCGGCGACGAGCTGACCCTGGCCGCTGGGCCGCGAACCCAGCCCCAGCCCGCGCGGGGCGCGAGCGGCGCTCCCGCGCGCGCGCTGCCCACGACCCGCACCCTGCGCGTCGTGGCGATCGACGGGCGCGGCGTGCGCCTGACCCTCGACGGCCTCGCGCTGGCGCTGCGCTAAGGAGCACGACGTGGACCGCACCTTCCCACCCTTGCTCCTCGCCGCCTCGCTGGCCCTCTTCGGGTCGGCGGCCGCGCAGGAGCCCGCCCCCGCGCCGGCAGCCTCCGCTCGACTCGAGCTGCTCGAGCTGCGCGACGTGCCCCTCGACGACGCCCTGCGCCTGATCGCGGCGGAGTCCGACCTGAACGTGGTCGCCTCGCGCGCGGCGGCCCGGACCCGCGTCACGCTCCTGCTGCGCGACGTCGAGCCGGTCGCGGCGCTCTCGACCCTCTGCTCCAGCCACGACCTGTGGTTCGAGCGCGACGCCGCCACCGCCGTCTACCGGATCCGCACCGCAAGCGAGTATCAGCGCGGGGTCCAGAACCTGGCCTCGGCCAAGCTGGAGGTGTTCACGCTCCTCTACCCGAACGCGCTCGACGTGGCCTACTCGATCCGCGACCTCTTCGGGCAGCGGGTCCGCTTCGGGCGAGGGATCAACCCGCAGGACCGGCTGCAGGAGCTCTCCAACCGCTTCCAGCGCTTCGACCTCGTGGACGGACGCAGCCAGGGCTTCGGCCAGCTCCAGGGTCAGCAGACCAACACCCAGCTCAATCAGGCCGGTCAGCTAGGCAACCTGTTCAACCAGAACGGTCAGTTTGGCAACCAGCTGGGCAACCAGAACCTCTTCAACCAGCAGAACCAGCAGGGCGGCCGCACGCAGGTCGACCAGGCGGACCTCGGCCGCGACCGGCTCCAGGGCCTGACCGCCCAGCAGATCCAGGCGCTGGTCAGCGCCAGCGACAGCGAGGCGGGCCGGGCGCTGGTCGACCGGATCCTCAGCCAGGCCTCGATCTACGTCTCGGTCAACCAGCGCACCAACCAGGTCCTGGTCCGCACCGGCGACGAGCAGGCCATGAGCCAGATCCGCGACCTGATCAAGCGCATGGACGTGCCCACCCCCCTGGTCCTGCTCGAGGTCAAGGTGCTCTCGATCGAGCTGACCGACGGCTTCAACTCGGTGTTCGACTACCAGTTCAGCGACGGCTCGAGCTCGGCCGCGGGCTTCACGACCGGCGACGTGCTCCCGCCCCCCAGCGACGTGGTCGGCGGCCCCGACTCGCTCCGGCGGACCCTGCCCCTCTCGCCCGCGGGCGGCGGGCTGATCCCCGACAACCTGATCTATCAGTTCGTGCACGACCACTTCCGCGCGCGGGTCCAGCTGCTCGAGAGCCAGGGGCGGGTCACGACGCTCGCGACGCCCTTGCTGCTGACGGCCAACAACGAGGTCAGCCGGCTCTTCGCGGGCGAGGAGCGGCCGATCAACCGCTCCTTCATTGGCGGCCAGACCGTGGTCAACGCGGGCGGGACCACCGTCACGCCCTCGACCACGGGGATCGAGTTCCGCCCCGTCGGGACCACGCTCCTGATCACGCCCAACATCAACGCCGACCGGACCGTGACCCTGCGGATCCTCCAGGAGACGAGCAACGTGAACGTCAACGGGGCCAGCGTGCTGGTCCCCAACGGGACCGGCTTCATTCGCCAGAACGTGGACACGGTCCAGTCCCGCGCCGTGAGCGGGACGGTCGTCGCCAAGCACGGCGCGACCCTCGCCCTGGGCGGCCTGATCGAGGAGGAGCTGCGCGACGCGCGCGACGGCGTGCCCTGGCTGCAGCGGATCCCGCTCCTGGGCTTCTTCTTCCGCCGCCAGGACTACCAGAAGGTCCGCCGCGAGCTCGTGATCACGATCCGGCCCTTCGTGCTCACGACCCCGGGCGAGGGCGACACCCTCAGCCGGCGCCTGATGAAGGAGCTCTCGATCCACCCCAACGCGCCCGACGCGCGCGGGACGCTCTCGACCTTCGACGAGAGCGACGTGATCGTGCCCGGCGACCCCAACACCGTCGGCGAGCTGCTCGAGGTGTTCGACCTGCACGGGATCGGCAAGGAGGAGAAGAAGTGAAGCGCCGCTCTGCCCTGGCTTCCCTCCTCCTCCTGGCGGGCTGCGCGAGCGAGCCCGCCCTGGAGCCGCGCCCGAGCAAGACCGAGGTCCAGGTCAGCGGCGGCGGCGACCTGCTCCAGACCGAGTCGGCGCCCGAGACGCGCGAGCTGCTCGAGGGCCTGCGCTCGCGCCTGAGCAGCGAGGGCCGCCTCGCGGCGGGCAACTGGGCTGCCCGCTGGCCGGCGGAGGCCCTGCGCGCTCTGCGCACGGCGCCGGCCGGCGCCGCCCAGGACCCCGCCTACGCGCTGCTGGCCTGGGTCCGCGACGCGCTCTGTCCGGCGCGGCCGCCCGAGCAGGGCTGGCAGGCGCTGCTGGCCCGCGGCGAGCCGGCCGAGCTGGCCCGCGCCCGGCGCGAGCTCTACGCCGCCCTCGGCTCGGGGCGCCTGGCCGAGGCCCGCGAGCTGGCCGAGGACCTCGAGCTGGACGGCTACGCCGAGCCGACGCTCGCGACCCTCGCCCTGCGCGAGCTGGTCGCGCGCGCGGCCCTGGTCGCCGAGGAGGACGAGGACGACGAGGAGCGCGCCGAGCGGCTGACCCTGGCGAGCGCCCGCTGGTCCGAGGCCGGCGCCCTGGCGCGCAAGCTGGGCTGCCTCGACCGGGCGGCGGAGGCCGAGCTGGCCCGGGCCGCGATCGCCCGCCGCCAGGCGGACCTCGGCGCAGCCCGGGCCCGCTGGCTGGACGCCGCAACCCTGGCCGCC
>CALDQK010000143.1 GCA_937911525.1 uncultured bacterium | reverse complement strand
GATCCGCTTCGGGGTCACCGTGCGCGAGGCCCGCTGGAGCGAGGGCGACCAGCGCTGGACGCTCACCACCGCCGCGGGCGAGCGCTACGAGGCCGAGGTCCTCGTCTCCGCCGTGGGCGCCCTGCACGTGCCCAACTACCCCGGCCTGCCCGGCGTCGGCAGCTTCGCGGGTCCGCGCTGGCACTCGGCGACCTGGGATCACTCGGTCGACCTCGCGGGCAAGCGGGTCGGTGTGATCGGCAACGGCGCCTCGGCCGTGCAGTTCGTCCCCCAGATCGCGCCCCGGGCCGAGCGGACCTACGTGTTCCAGCGCACGGCCCACTGGGTCCTGCCCAAGGACGACGGCCCCTACCCGACCTGGCTGCGGCGCTTCTTCCGCACCTTCCCCGGCCTGCTGCGCCTCTATCGCTCGCTGCTCTACCTCCGCCACGAGGCGGGCTTCCTGTTCGCCTTCGACCGCGCCGCCGTGGGCGAGCGCTGGCTCCGCTACGTGGCCAAGCGCCACCTGGAGGGCGCGATCGAGGCCCCGCGGTTGCGCGAGCGGCTGGTCCCCGACTACCAGCCCGGCTGCAAGCGGATCCTGCTGAGCAACGACTACTACCCGACCCTGGCCCGCGACGACGTCGAGCTCGTGACCGACCCCTTGCTCGCCGAGACCGCCGCCGGCGTCGAGACGCAGGCGGGCGAGCTCGAGCTCGACGCGCTGATCTACGCCACGGGCTTTCAGCCCCTGGCCTGGGGGCACGTCGAGGTCTACGGGCGCGGCGGCGAGCGCCTGGGCGAGCGCTGGGGCAACTCTCCGCGGGCGCACCTCGGGATCACCGTGCCCGGCTACCCGAACTACTACGTGCTGCTGGGGCCGAACACGGGGCTCGGCCACAACTCGGTGATGTGGATGGTCGAGTGCCAGGTGGACTACGTGCTTCAGCTGCTGCGGGAGCAGCGGCGGGCAGGGCACGCCACCGTCGAGGTCCGCCCCGAGGCGCTCGAGGCGGGCTACACCTGGCTGCGCGAGCGCCTCGGCGACAAGGTGTGGACCGACTGCCGCAGCTGGTACCAGAACGAGGATGGCTTGATCTACGCCCTGTGGCCGGCGACGACCGCTCGCTACTGGTGGGAGACGCGCCGCCCCCGCTGGAGCGACTTCGTCAGCGGCTGACCCTCACCGCTCGAGTTCGCGCAAGGCCGCCAGGATCTGCTCGGGCTGGACGATGAGGCGCGCGCGGTCCCCGTAGTTCTTGGGCAGCGGATCGGGGCACTCGAGCCTGCGCTCCCCCACGAGCTGATTGGTCAGCACGTCGTAGAGCAGCAGCTGGCAGCCCTGGCGCTCGCGGGTCAAGTCACCGCCGCGCCCGCTGCGTCCGTAGTGGCGCAGCTCGAGCTCTTCGTAGCGCAGGACCGCGACCTGCACCGGAGGCTGCTGGGGGTCGCTCGGGCGCAGCTCGGGCGGCAGCGCCAGGAACACGCGAGTGTCCACGCGGCCGCGCGTGTTGTATTCGTCGACCCGGATCGGCAGGAGCGGCCCGCGCAGGGCGAGGGGGCCTCCCTCCTCGCTCGGCCCCGCCGCGGAGAGCTGCTGGTAGAGCCGCGCCGCGATCGGGGACCAGGTCGCCGTGATCTCGTGCTCTTCGTCGGCCTCCAGCTTGGACGTGACCGCGAAGAACAGGCAGGAGCTGACCGCCAGCGCCAGCAGGCCGCCCACGAGAGCGCGGAACCGTCGCTCCATGGTCTCCAGGCTGGGCTGCGCCTCGCCAGGTCCGCCGCGGGCAGGGAGAGCCGGAGAGCTCATTCCTCGGGCTCCTCCCCGAGCACGATCTGCCCCACGCCCTTGACGTTGGCGCAGCGGTCCTCGCACTCGGGGATCAGCAGCCGGAAGGGCCCGCCCTTGTCGGCGCCGAGCGGCTCCCC
>CALDQK010000142.1 GCA_937911525.1 uncultured bacterium | reverse complement strand
CCTGGTCGCGGTCGCTGGGCGGGAAGAACTGCTCCGCCAGGGCGCCCGCGGCGACGAAGCCGAGCAGGGCCGGCAGCGCGACCAGCAGCGCCCCGCGCCCGGGGCGCGCCAGCAGGCTCCCCAGCGCGGCGCGGTAGACCCGCAGCAGGCCCGGGGTCTTGAGCCCGCCCCGCCACCAGGGGGCGTCCTCGCGCTCGGCCTCCCCCGGCTCGGCCGCGGCCGGCTGGCCGCGGTCCAGGAGCACGCGCAGGGTGGGCACGATCGTGAGCGCCAGGAAGAGCGAACCGATCAGGGCCAGGGTCACGCTCAGGCCGATCGCGCCCACGAACTCGCCCGCGGGACCGGGCATCAGCACCATCGGCATGAAGGCCAAGACCGTGGTCAGGGTCGAGCCGAGCAGGGGCACGGCCAGGTGCCCGACGCTGGCGGAGATCGCCTGGGCCGGCGCGAGGCCGCTGCGCAAGCGCTCCTCGACCTCGTCGACCATCACGATCGCGTTGTCGATCAACAGGCCCAGCGCAATGATCAGCCCCGTCACGCTCATTTGGTGCAGGGGCACCTCGAGCAAGCGCATGCCCGCCAGCACGAGCAGGCTGGTCAGCGGGAGGGCCAGCCCGACCAGGAGCGCCGAGCGCCAGCCCATGAGCACGACCAGGACCAGGATCACGAGCAGCACGCCCGCCAGCAGGTTGCCCTGCAGCTCGGCCAGTCGGGCGTCGGTGTAGCGCGCCTGGTCGAACACGACCGGGAGCGTGAGCTGACGCGGCAGCTCGCGCCGGAACTCGCTCAGGGCCTGCTTGGCCTTGACCGCCCAGCGGTCGATCCGGCGCCCCTCGGCCATGCGCGCCGCGACCACGATCGCGGGCTGCCCGCCGATCAGGGCCAGCTCGTCGGCCGGGTCCGCCGCGCCGCGCCGGACGCGGGCCGCGTCGCCCAGGCGCAGCACGCGCCCGTCGCTGGCCTGGCGCACGGGCACGCCCTTGACCCGCGCCAGCGAGTCCAGCTCGCCCGTGACCTCCAGCAAGAGGTCGGTCGAGGGGCCGTGGAGCGTGCCGGCGCTGACCTTGGCGTCGCTGCGGGCCAGCTCGGCGGCCAGGTCGCTGGCGCTGCGGCCGAGCGAGCTCAGGACCGAGGGCGAGACGTCGACCAGGATCTCCTCGGGGACCGCGCCCCAGAGCTCGACCTCCTCGGTGCCCGGCACACGGCGCAGCCGGTCGCGCAGGGCGCGCGCCAGGCGACCCATCGCCGCCAGGTCCGCCGGCCCCTCGCCTTCGTGGCGGATCGCGGTGATCAGCGTGTAGGCCTGGATCTCCTGCTCCTCGAAGTCGACGTCGCTCGCGCCCGGGGGGAAGGCCCGCTCGGCGTCGTCGAGCTTGGCGCGGACCCGCGTCCACACCTCGGCGGTCTCGGTCACTTCGTCGGCCAGCTGGATCAAGACCAAGGCCACGCCCGCGCGGCTGGTCGTGATCAGCTTGTTGATCTCGGGCACCTCGAGCAGCTCCTGCTCGAGGGGCTCGGCGACCAGCGCGTCCACCCGGGCCGAGTCGGCGCCGGGGTAACGGACCACGGCCCGCGCCACCCGCCCTCTCAGGCTGGGGTCCTCCGCCCGCGGCAAGACCGCGTAGGCCGAGGCGCCCGCGACCACGATCAGGACCAGCGCCAGGATCAGCAGGCGCGGATAGCGATAGAAGAGCGTCTTCACGGGAGCGGCTCGACCCGCTGGCCGGCCACCAGGCGGTGAGCGCCGCTAGCGACGACGCGCTCCCCGCCTTCGAGCCCGCTCACGAGCGCCCGCTCGGGCTCGACCGCCAGGACCTGAACCAGCGAGCGCCGCGTCTGCGGACCTTCCTGGCCCTCCTCCAGCACGAAGCAGGTCCACACCTCCCGCTCGCCCTCGGAGAGCGCCGAGAGCGGCAGCCACACGCCCGCGGCCTCGTGGCGCTCGCGGACCACCAGCCGGATCACCTGCTCGGGGACGACCGGGGCGTCGGCGTCGCGCAGGCGCAACACGACGGTCCGCGTCCGGGTCACGGGGTCCAGCTCCGGCAAGAGCGCGCTGACGGTGGCCGGCATGCGCTGGCCCTCGCAGAGCAGGAGCTGCTCGCTCCCGAGCGCGAGGGGCGCGATCTGGGTGGGGGGGACGCCGACCCAGGCCTCCAAGGGGGCCCGCTCGACGAAGCGCAGCACCGGCTGGCCCGCCTGCAGGATCGCGCCCTCTTCGGCGCCCACGGCCCCGACCGTCCCCGCGTAGGGCGCGCGCAGCTCACGCTGCTCGGCTTCGACGCTCAGCTCGGCGAGCTGCGCCGCCAGCTCGGCCACGCTGGCCTCACCCGCCGCGAGCTGCTCCTTGCGCGTCCCGGCCAGCAGCTCGTCGAGGGCCCGCGCCAGCGCGTCCCGCTCGGCCACGCGCGCCTCGCGCAGGTGGCGGACCTCGTCCAGCTCCTCGCGGGTCACGACGCCCGCCTCATGGAGCTCGTGGCGGCGAGTCTCCTTGACCTTGGCCAGGGCCAGCTGGGCGTCGGCGGCGGCGACCCGGGCCCGGGCGGCCGCGATCGTCTCCCGGCGCGGGCCAGCGCGCAGCTCGGCCAGCCGCGCCTCGGCCGCGCGGTGGGCTGCCTCGAGGCGCGCGCGCCGCGCGTCGAGTCGACGGCGATCGAGGCGCGCCAGGAGCTCGCCCTCGGCGACCACTTGGCCTTCGCTGACCAGGACCTCGCGCAGCTCGCCGGCGAGCACGAAGGCCAGGTCCTCGGCGCGGGTCGGGCGCAGGCGCCCGGTGTAGGCGCGCGTGGTCACGTAGGCCGACACCGGCTCGGCCAGAAGGACCTCGACGGGGGTCGCGCGGCTGGCCGCCGCGGGCTCCTGCCCCTCGGCGGGCAGGACCAGGAAGAGGGCGCCCGCCAGGCCGCCCAGGCAGAGCACGCCCAGCGCGAGCGAACGAGGCGTCAGAGTCTGACGCTTCGTCGAATCCGGGGCAGCAAGAGCAGCTGGGTCGCTCACAGGGTCTCCTCCCGCAGGGTCACCAGGACCTCGTCGAGGACCTCGGCGCGGATTCGCGCGGCGCTGGCCTCGTAGTCGTGTTCGTCGGTCAAGGGGCGCCAGCCGAAGCCGTCGAGCATGCGGTTTTGGCCCTTGCGCAGCGCCAGCAGCGGCTCGGCGATGCCCATGTCCTCGAGATGGAAGGCGCCGCTGGTCACGATGGTGAACACCCCGAAGGAGCTCGACCAGAGCGAGAAGGAGAGCTCCTCGGGGCTGACCTCGGCCGGCAAGTCCAGGTCGCCCGAGGCTACGCCGTCTCGCACGATGCCCGCGCAGATCTGCATGCAGCGCTGCTCGCAGGAGGCCAGCTCACGCTGGCGCTCGGGGGAGACCTTCTCGCGCACGGCCCCGCGCGCGATCTGCTCGACGCGGAAGTGATCCGGGAAGTGCTCCAGGAAGAGGTCCGCCGCGATCCCGACCGCCAGCATTCGCTCCCGCGGCCGCCCGCGAAAGGTCGCGGCGCACTCGAAGAGGCCCAGCCGGACCCGCGCCGTCTCGAGCGCGAGGGTCGCGACCACCTCCTCCTTGCAGGAGAAGTGCTGATAGATCGTGCCCTTGGAGTACTCCACCGCGGCCGCCAGCTTGTCCATGCTGAGGCCGAGGTAGCCGCCCTCGAGCAGCTGTTCGCGCGCCGCAGCCAGGATCCGCTGGTGGCGCGCCGCGATCTCACGTTGCTTGCGAGTGGGTGCCATGGCGCACAACCTAGACCAGTCGTCAGAATCTGACAACCCGTCAGGAAAGTTCGTGAGGCGTTGAATTCAAGTGAGTTAGGTCGATCTTAGGGCGTCCGCGGCGGGCGGGGCTTCAGGCCCAGCTGCTCGAGCAAGCGCTCGTTCCCCCGCCCCGAGAGGCTCCAGTAGGGCATGCGCACGCTCTTGAGCAGCGAGCCGGTCTCGCGCCCGTTCTTCCAGCGCAGCAGCCGCCGCGCGCCGCTTCGCTCGACCCAGAAGGTCCAGCTCCGGCCTGGGAGCTTGGCCTCGAACACGTCGGCCTCGAAGGTCCCCGCCCCGACCTCGACCGAGGCCGGCTGGGCGGCGCGTGACAGGGTGGCGTCGACCCAGCCCGCGGCGCGGTGGGCGAGGCGCGCCTCCTGCAGCGAGCTGAAGAGCTTCACCTGGCGGCGCTGCCCCGGCTCGAGGGCCGGCGCCGCCAGCCCGCGCGCCCACAGGAAGAGCGCGTCCTCGCTCAGCCCGCCAGGCTCACCCTTCACCTTGCGCGCGCGGTTGCCCTCGCTCTGGAAGTAGCTGTGCAGCGTGTCCTCGACGGCCCGAGGCCCAAAGAGGAGCTGCTGGTAGACGTGTCCGCACCACTCCTGCGCGCTGAAGGAGACCTTGTTGGTGGCGCCGGCGGGCAGCCCATTCGCGGCCTTGAGTCCGACGAAGGTCGAGAGCATCAGGTGGTAGTCGTAGACCCCGGTCGGGAAGTCCTTGAGCAGGTTCAGCTTCAACACCGGGAAGGTGCCGGCGCCGATCCCGTCCGCCTTGACCCGGTCGGCCTCGCTGAAGTCCTCTTTGACGACGATCGCGACGGCGGTCCCCGCGCGCTCCTGACCGTAGCGCGCGAAGCGCAGCTCGTAACCCGCGACCTCGGCCTTGCCGTCCGACCAGCGCTGCCAGAAGGCCTGGTCGTAGCGGATCGCGGGCGCGCTCTGGGCGAGGGCGGCGGGGTTGCCCCGCCAGGCGCCCGCCAGGCAGGCGCCGATCAGCGCGAGCAGGAGCCAGGGCTTGGGGTTGCGCATGTCTCTCTCCGTGAAGGTCGTGACGGTGCCAGCCGAGCGTCGCTCCGTAAACAGGGAAGCCCCCTGCCGAGGCGAGGGCGAGCCTTAGCGCGCGCGGGCCCACTTCGGCGGCGTGTAGCTCAGGCCCCACTCGTCCCGGTAGAAGTCGGGCACGAGCAGGCGGCTCCCCCGCTCCCCGGCCCACTCGCGCAGCTCGCGCTGCTTGGCCGCCAGGGTGCACAGGTAGCGCTTGTCGACGCTCACGCCGACCCGGGGCAGGTCGAGGCGGTCGGCGTCCCAGCAGGTCTGGACCGTCACGTCGGGGTGGTCCGTCCGGCCGTCCGAGTGATAGGCGCAGGCGTCGTAGAGCCGGTCCATGTCCGCGGCGCTGAGCTCGAACCAGGCGCCCAGCTTCTCGCGGGCCAGGTCCGCGCCGCGCTGTCCGTGCTCGGGGTCGGCGCCCTCGTTGATGCGGCGCGCGTCGTGAAAGAGCGCGAAGAGCTGCACGACCTCGACCCGCGCCCCGGTCTGGGCCGCGAGCCGCGTCCCGTTGGCGAGCACGCGCGCCCAGTGCGTGGCGCCGTGGGCTCCGCTCGGGCTGAGCGCGAACTGGTCCAGGATCCGGTGGACCAGACCCGGGTCGATGTGAAGCTGGAGGTCGAAGGCGTCCATGGGCACGACCTTAGGGGCCGATTGCAGCTGCGCGAGCCACGTTCCTTGCAAGCGGCTCGCGAGCTATCCACACTCCGCCAGGAGGATCACCATGCGAACCATCGCCGCGCTGCTGCTCGCCGGAGCGCTCATGGGCTGCGCCAGCAGCCAGCCCGCCGAAGAGGCCGCCCCCGCTGAGAAGGCTTGCGCCTGCACCAGCGATGAGGCCTGCACCTGCAAGCCCGAGGCCTGCGCCTGCGAAGGCTGCGACAAGGGCGGCGGCAGCGCGGAGGCCTGCGCCTGCGGGAGCTAGCTCCTACCTGAGCAGCACCGCGTTGGAAGAGCGCCCGTCCCAGACGCGGAGCAGGATCCCGCGCTTGGCCAGGGTCGCGGCCTTGAGCGCTAGCTCGAGGTCCTCGAGCGAGCGGATCGGGCTGCGCTCGACCTGCTGCAGGATCATGCCCGGACGAATCCCGTGCTGGGCGGCCAGGCTGCCCGGGTCGACGGCCGCGATCACGACGGCCGGCTCTTCGGGGTCGTGGTCGAAGCCGAAGAAGCGGGCCAGCTCGGGGGTCAGCAGGCGCGCGCTGATCCCCACGTCGCGGCTCTCGGGCTCGTCCTTGCTGACGGGCGGGCCGGTCGGCGTGTCGGGGCGCTCCACGACCAGGGCCTCCAGCACGAGGCGCTGACGCTCGCGCAAGACCTCGAGCTTGACCGTCTTGCCGACCTCGACCTCGGCGATCAGGTGGCTGAGGTGCTGCCCGTCGCTGAGCGGCTGGCCGTCGATGGAGACGATCAGGTCGCCCGCCTGGAGCTGCGCCTGCGCCGCGGGGCTCTCGGGCATCACGCGCGAGAGCAGGGCCCCGCCCACGTTGCCGTAGCCGAGCCGCCGCAGCACCTCGGGCTCGACCTCCTGGATCCCGACGCCGAGCCAGCCGCGGCTGACGCGGCCGCGCTCGCGCAGCTCGGCCACGACCTCCTGGGCCATCCCGATCGGGATCGCGAAGCCGATCCCCGAGTATTCGCCCGAGCGGGAGGCGATCGCGGTCGTGACGCCCACCACGCGGCCCGAGAGGTCGAGCAGGGGCCCGCCCGAGTTGCCCGGGTTGATCGCGGCGTCGGTCTGAATGAAGTCCTCGTAGGTCGCGATCCCCATCCGCGAGCGCCCCTTGGCCGAGACGATCCCGGCGGTCACCGTCTGATCGAGGCCGAAGGGGTTGCCCGCCGCGAGGACCCAGTCGCCGACCTCGAGCGAGTCGGCCGTGCCCATTTGGACCGGCACGTAGGCCTGCTCCCGGGGCGGCAGCTCGAGGACGGCGAGGTCGGTCAGGGGGTCGGTGCCCAGCACCCGGGCGCTGACCTCGCTGCCGTCGTGGAGGCGCACCAGCACCCGCTTGGCGTTCTCGACCACGTGGTGGTTGGTCAGGGCCACGCCCGCCTCGTCCACGATGAACCCGGTCCCGTAGGAGCGCTCGAGGGTCCGGTTGGCGCCCCCCTTCTGGTCGAGCATGTTCTCGAGCATGCGCACGAAGGGCCCGCCGCGCTGCTCCCAGCGCTCGGTCGTGATGTTGAGGAGCGAGGGGCGCGCCGTGCGCGCCGCGGCTTGGAAGGAGCGCGAGAGCGAGCGCGCGGAGTCTCCCTGGCCCTGACCCCCGGCCTCGGCCCGCTGGACGCCCGGGTCGGGGCGCAGCAGCGCACCCGAGATCAGGGCGCCGAAGAGCGCGCTGACGAGCAGGAGGACGAAGGGGGGCGTTTGCCGGGTCGGGTTCACGGATATGGGCCTCGATCACCTCTACGCCGAGCGAGGGGGCGGCGTTTGGCGGCTCCTGGACGGAGGCGGTGCGTCCGCCCCCTCCCACCGCTATACTCCGCCACGGAGACATCCCCTCAATGCCTGAGTTTTGGCTGGACCACCTCAAGGGCGCCCGCGCCGGCGTCGTCGATCACTTCGAGCAGCTCGAAGTGGTCCGGGTGGGCCGTAACGACGAGGGGGAGCTGATCTTCGACGAGGCCGGCGTCAGCTGGGAGCACGCCGAGATCCGCCTCCGCGGCGACGAGTTCTGGGTCATCGACCAGGGCAGCACCAACGGGACCTACGTCAACGACGAGCGCGCGCACAACGCCCGCCTGAAGGACGGAGACGTGCTCCGCTTCGGCAAGAAGGGCCCCGTGATGCGCTTCAAGCTGAACGAGCCCAAGATCTCGGAGAGCTCCGGCGAGCGTCCCAAGGCCCCGCCCCCCAAGCCGGGCAAGCGCAAGCGCGCCCCCTCCGAGCCCGAGATCGCGATCGCCGTCCTCGGGGAGCGCGAGCGAGAGCACGACCCCAGCCGGCGCCACTCGGACCTGCCCCCGGCCGCGGTCCCGCGCCCCCCGACCGCCAGCCCGCTCAACACGGCGATCACGGTGCTGCTGGGGGCCCTGGTGCTCGTCAGCCTGTTCCTGCTCGGCTTCCTCTACCTGGACTACACCCAGCTCGAGGACGAGCTCGAGCAAGCCCGCGCCCGCGCCACGGAGGCGACCAAGCAGGTCACCAGCCTCAAGCTCCAGGTCGAGCAGATCGGGGAGCGCGCTCGGACCGAGGGGCGCGCGGAGGGGCGCGACTCCGCCGAGCAGGAGCTCAAGGGCGCCAAGGCCAAGGTCCGCCGCCTCGAGCAGGAGCTCGAGCGCAAGAAGCAGCGCCTGTCCGAGGGCGAGAAGCGCCTGGCCCAGCTCGAGACCCAGCTGCGAAGCGCTCGCCAGGACCGCAGCCAGGGGGACTCGACCTGGCAGCAGATCGAGCGCACCGTCAGCCCCTCGGTCCTGCTGATCGCCGTCGAGCTGACCGGCAAGAAGCCCGACGGGAGCGTCGTGAACCTCGGCGGCTTCGGGACCGGGTTCTTCGCCAGCTCCCAGGGCGACATCGTGACCAACAAGCACGTGGTCGAGCCTTGGAAGTTCCGCAAGCTCGCGCTCAGGATCGCCAAGGAGAAGATCCAGGTCGATCACGAGAGCTACAAGATCCACGCCTGGCGCGGCGGGACGCGCTTCCTCCACAAGGTGGGGGGCAAGGTCAAGCTCGACCCCAAGAGCGGCTACTCGACCACGACGGGGACCCTCGAGCTGCTCCGCACGGCGCCCGACGAGTGGACCGACGTCCAGCCAGGCCAGCCGGTCAAGGCGATCCGAATCCACGCCGCGCACGGGAACGGCGACCTCGCGATCCTGCGCGCGCGCAACGCCTCTCGGGTGGTGCCCCTCGTCGCGGGGCGCAGCTCGACGGTCAACCGCCTGGACGAGGTGCTCGTGGTCGGCTTCCCGGCTGGCCCCGCCGTGCTCGAGGCGGGCGTGGCCGAGACCTCACCGGCGACCGGTCAGGTGCGCAAGATCGAGCGCACGATCCAGGTCTCGGCGCCCATGATCCCCGGCAACTCCGGCGGACCGCTGATCGACAAGCGCGGTCGCGTGATCGGGGTGTGCACCATGATCCACCAGGACGCGACGCTCGGCTCGTGCCTCAAGATCGAGCACGCCATGCGCTTGATCCACGGCGGCAGCTGGTAGCGCCCGCTCTCCCGCGCCCGCGCTCGTCTGACGACTCCCTCCGGCTCGGGCCTGACCTCCGAGCGGCGCGAGGACGGGCGGAGGCGGCTTGACGTGGCGATCTACGAGGGAAAGCAAGAAATGAGGAAGGAGAGGAATCGGCGAGACCTGCGATCTCGGCCTCGAGAAGCGAAGCGCTTCTCGAGCGACTGCTTTCGCCTGCCCGGCAGCCTTCCTGTCCTTCCTTGATCCTTGCTTTCCTCCTGCAGCGCCCCGTCTAGACGCCCTCGCCTCGCGAGCAGACGTGCCCGTGCCCGGATCGGGAGAGTCTCCGGCTCGGGTCGCTCAGCTCAGGCGCTGCGCCAGCAGCTCGGCCGCGCGAGCCGCGAGCTGCTTGGCCTGGCGCGCGTCCGGCGCCGCCCCCTGCGCGAAGCTCGCTGGACCGCCCCCCTTGCCGCCGAGCGGGGTCAAGAGCTCGCGCAGCAGCGCACCGGCGTCGAGCTCGCTGGGCGCCTGCTCGCCCTTGGCGACGGCGAGCGAGAGCCGCTCCCCGGCGTGATAGGCCACGATCGCGCCTGCGGGGTGCGCCGCCACGTAGGCTCCGGCGAAGGCCTTGAGCGCCCCCGCCGCGCCCTCGCAGCGCGCGACGCGGAAGCGAGCCTCGTCGGCGGCGTCCTGGCGACCGAGGGACTCGCCCGCCGCGAGGGCCGCCTGCTTGGCCAGGCGGTCGAGCTCCTTGCGCGCCTCCTTGGCTTGCTCCAGCAAGCCCAGCGTGCGCGCGGGCAGGTCGCGGTGCCCGGTCGTCAAGGCCTGACAGGCCGCGCTCAGCGCGTCGAGGCGCTCGCGCACGGCCCGGGTCGCGCGCCCGCCGACCGCGAAGCGGAGCCGGGTCTGGCCCTTGCGGCTCCGCTCCCAGCCCAGGATCACGAGGCTGCCCAGCTCGCCCAGGCGAGCCACGTGGGTCCCGCAGCAGGCGTCCCGATCCAGGGGCTCGTCCTCCCCCGTCAGGGTCACGACCCGCAGGCCGCGCGGCGAGCGGAGCGCCTTCTCGTCGGGCGCCTTGCGCAAGCTCAGGGCCTCGGCCTCGGCGACCTCGCCCAGGAACACCTCGGCTCGCACCGGGTGATCGGCCTGGATCGCCGCGTTGACCGCGCGCTCGACCTCGGCCACCCGCGCGGACTCGAGGGAGTCCGCCGCGACGTCGATCGTGGCCTCCTCGGCGCCCAGGTGGAAGGAGAGCGTCTCGACCCCCAGCCGCTGGATCAGCAGGGCCGAGAGCAGGTGCTGCCCCGAGTGCTGCTGCATGTGGTCGCGCCGCCGCGCGAGGTCGACCTGGCCCTCGAGCTCGCGCCCCGCCTCCCAGGCGGCCGCCGCCGGGTCGGCCAGCCGGTGGGCGACCTCCTCGCCTTCC
>CALDQK010000141.1 GCA_937911525.1 uncultured bacterium | reverse complement strand
GGGTGTGGGGCGTCGCCAAGCGCGCCGAGGTCGAGCCCCTCGAGCCGGTCCTCGAGACGGAGCGCTTCCGCTTCGAGGTCCTCGAGGCCCCCGGGCACTGCCGCGACCAGGTCGTGCTCTACGAGCGCAGCCAGGGCTGGCTCTTCTCGGGCGACGCCTTCCTGGCCGAGAAGGTGAAGCTCTTCCGCAGCGACGAGGACTTCGCCGCCACGCTCAGCTCCCTCGAGCGGCTGGTCGAGCTCGAGTTCGAGGCCCTGTTCTGCGCGCACCGCCCGCGCCCCAGCGGCGGGCGCGAGGCGCTGCGGGTCAAGCTCCAGCACCTGCGCGACGTGGAGGGCCGCGTGCGCGAGCTCGACGCGGCCGGGGTCCCTGTGCGCGAGATCACGCGCCGGGTCCTGGGGCGCGAGTCCGCGCTGCTGCAGCTCTTGACCCGCGGGGACCTCTCCAAGCGCAACCTGATCCGCTCGATCCTCGAGGGGCCGCGCTATCGCCGCGACGTGAGCGCGGCCCTCGCCCAGCCGCTCCCCGACGAGGAGCCCCGCTCCGACGAGGATGCGCTGGCCGCCACCCCTCGCTGACGCGGGCTGCTCCTCGTGTTGCAATGGGCGCCCACGAGGAGGCAGCCATGTCCGAGACGAGCCTGCGCCGCGAGCGCTCCGCGGAGCTCTTCGCCCAAGCCCAGGTGCTCCTGCCCGGCGGCGTCAGCAGCCCCGTGCGCGCCTTCAAGTCCGTCGGCGGGACCCCGGTGTTCATCGCCAAGGGCGCGGGCAGCCACACCTGGGACGAGGACTGCAACGAGTACATCGACTTCTGCTGCTCGTGGGGCCCGCTGGCCCTCGGTCACGCCCACCCCAAGGTGGTCGAGGCGATCCAGCAGGCGGCCGCCCTGGGGACCTCGTTTGGGACCCCGCACCGGGACGAGGTCGCGCTGGCCCGCCTCGTCAGCGAGCTCCAGCCCTGGGCCGAGCGGGTCCGCTTCGTCTCCTCGGGGACCGAGGCCGTGATGTCCGCCGTGCGCCTGGCGCGCGGCTACACCGGGCGCGACCTGGTCGTGAAGTTCGACGGCTGCTACCACGGCCACGCCGACTACATGCTGGTCAAGGCCGGCTCCGGCCTCGCGACCAGCGGCCAGGCCGACTCGGCCGGGGTGCCGGCCGGGATCGCGGCGACGACCGTCGTGCTGCCCCTCGACGACGAGGCGGCCCTGAGGGAGTTCTTCGCGGCCCGCGGGAGCGAGGTCGCCGCGGTCGCGGTCGAGCCCGTCCCCGCCAACTGCGGCCTGCTGCTCCAGCGCCCCGACTGGCTCCAGACCTTGCGCGAGCTGACGAGCGAGCACGGCGCGCTGCTCCTCTTCGACGAGGTGATCTCGGGCTTCCGGCTCGGCCCCGGCGGGGCGGCCAGCCACTTCGGGATCCAGCCGGACCTGCTCACCTACGGGAAGGTGATCGGCGGCGGGCTGCCGGTCGGCGCCTACGCGGGCAAGGCCGAGATCATGAGCCACGTCGCTCCGGTCGGGCCGGTCTATCAGGCGGGAACGCTCTCGGGGAACCCGCTCGCGATGGCGGCCGGACGCGCCGCCCTCGAGGCGCTCCGCGACGGCGGCTGGGAGCGGCTGGCGGACCGGGCCGAGGCCTGGCGCGCCCGCTACGAGCCGGTCGTGGCCAAGTATCCCGTCGAGATGGTCCAGCTCGGCTCGATCTTCTGGCTCGCCTTCCAGGAGCCCGCCCCGCGCAGCTACGGGGCGCTGGGACGCGAAGGCGCCGCGCGCTACGCCAAGGTCCACGCCGCCCTGCTCGAGCGCGGCGTCTACTGGGCCCCCTCGGCCTTCGAGGTCGGCTTCCTCTGCACCGAGCACAGCGACGAGGACCTCGACCGCACCGCGGCCGCCCTCGACGAAGCGCTCCAGATCGCCCACGAGGACTGAAATGAGCCAAGAGACGCCCTTGTTCCTGCGCGCTTGCCGCGGCGAGACGATCGAGCGCCCCCCGCTGTGGCTGATGCGCCAGGCGGGCCGCTACATGCCTGCCTACAAGAAGGTGCGCGAGAAGGCGGGCAGCTTCATGAACCTCTGCCGCACCCCCGAGTGGTGCGTCGAGGTCACGCTCCAGCCGATCGAGCGCTTCGGCTTCGACGCCTCGATCCTGTTCAGCGACATCCTGATCCCGGCCGAGGCCATGGGCGCCGAGGTCGAGTTCATCACCGGCAAGGGGCCGCGGATCAACAACCCCTTCCGCGACGAGAAGGACCTGGCCCGCTTCGGCACGCCCGATCCGCGCGAGGCGGCGCCCTACGTGTTCGAGACCGTGCGCGGCCTGCGCGAGGCGCTGCCCGAGCACGTGCCCCTGATCGGCTTCGTGGCGGCGCCCTGGACCCTGGCCTGCTACCTGGTCGACGGCGGCGGCTCCAAGAACTTCGAGCACGTCAAGACGCTGGCCCACGGCCGCCCGGAGCTCTTGCAGCAGCTCTTCGACAAGATCCTCACCTACTCGATCGAGCACGCCGTGGCCCAGATCGAGGCCGGGGCGCAGGCCTTCCAGCTCTTCGACACCTGGGCCGAGCTGCTCGACCTGCCCTCGTGGCGCAAGTGGTGCCTCGAGCCCGCGAACCGCTTCCTGAGCGCCGTGCGCGAGCGCGTCGGCCCCGACGTCCCGCTGCTCTACTTCGGCAAGGGCAGCGCCGGACAGCTGAGCGCGCTGGGCGAGGTCAAGGCCGACGTGATCTCGATCGACTGGCGCCTCGAGCTGGCCGCCGCCCGCGCCGCGCTGCCCGACAAGGTGCTGCAGGGCAACATGGACCCGCTCTACCTCTACGCCGGCGTCGAGCCGACCAAGCGGCGCGCGACCGAGATCCTCCAGGCGGGCGGCGGGCAGAAGCACGTGTTCAACCTGGGCCACGGGATCCTGCCCAAGACGCCCCACGAGAGCGTGGACGCGCTGGTCGAGACGGTGCGGAACTTCAAAGCCTAGAGAGCCTCCGAGCGAAGCGAGCAGCGAAGGGGCGAGGACGATCGTTGAACCGCAGAGACGCTGAGAACGCAGAGATTTCGCAGAGATTCGGATCTCGCGAGCGCGCTTGGCGGAGCCTCTGCGCAACCTCTGCGTCCTCTGCGTCTCTGCGGTTCAGGGCGGAACACACGACCCGGAGCGATCTCCGTGCCTGACGCGCTGATCGTCGGCGCCGGCCTGGCCGGCCTCAGCTGCGCCACCGCGCTCCAGCGCGCGGGCGGCTCCGTCCAGCTGCTCGAGGCCGCCGAGCGCCCCGGCGGGTGGTGCCGGACCGAGAACGTGGGCGGCTTCCTCTTCGAGCGGGGCCCGCAGACCTACCGCGCGGCGGAGGGCAGCGCCTTTCACCAGGCGATCGAGTGGGCTGGCCTCGGCGCCGAGGCCGTGCCCGCCGCGCCGGCGGCCAAGGCGCGCTACCTGCTCCGCCACGGCGCGCTGCACTCCGTCCCCAAGGGTCTGCCGCGGGTGCTCTCCCTGGGCGGGGTCGCGCGAATGGCCCTCGAGCCGCTCCGCTCGGGGCGGCCGCGGCCGCGCGAGAGCGTGGCCTCCTTCGTGCGCCGGCGCTTCGGCGACGAGGCGGCGCGGGTCCTGGCCGACGCCTTCGTGAGCGGCGTGTTCGCCGGCGACGCGGCGAGCCTCGAGCTCGAGAGCGCCTTCCCCAGCCTGGCTCAGGCGGAGGCCCGCCACGGCGGGGTCGTGCGCGCCGCGCGCCGCTCCGCCTTCGAGAAGCGGACGATCGGCGGCTTCCTGCGCGGCATGGGCAGCCTGAGCGACGCCCTGGCGGAGGACCTCGGCCCCGCGCTGCGGCTCGGCGCGCGGGTCGAGGCGCTCGAGCCCGGCGCGGAGGGCTATCGAGTGCGGCTGGGGGAGGAGCAGATCGACGCCCCGCGCCTCGTGCTCGCGATCCCCGCCTTCGCGGCCGCGCAGCTGCTCGCGCCGCACGACGAGGTCCTGGCCCGCCTGCTCGGGCAGATCCCCTACGCCAACGTGGCCGTGGTCGGCCTCGGCTACGACCGCGCGGCCTTCGCCGACGCGCCCCCCGAGGGCTTCGGCTTCCTGGCGCCGCGCAGCGAGGGGCGGCGCCTGCTCGGCTGCATCTACGTCTCGAGCGTGCTCCCCGAGGCGGCGCCCGAGGGGAAGGTCGCCCTGCGGGTGATGGTCGGCGGCGCCCACGACCCGGGCGCGGTCGAGCTGAGCGACGAGGTGCTGCTGGAGCGCGTCCGCCGTGAGCTCGAGCCCCTGCTCGGGATCACCGCGCCGCCCGAGCAGATCCTCGTGCAGCGCCACGCGCGCGCGATCCCCCAATACGTGCGCGGCCACCGCGCGCGGGTCCGCGCGATCGAGGCTCGCCTCGCCGAGCGCTGGCCCGGGTTGGACCTGATCGGCAACGCCTACCGCGGGGTCTCGGTGGTCGACGTGGTGGCGGACGGGATCGCGACCGCGGAGCGGTTGCGCGTTGCGCTCGGCTAGCCACTCCGCCGCGACGGGATAGGGACTTACGAGCGAATCCGAGGAATCCAGTCTCGATTCGGCGCCCGAGGGAAGAAGGGAGCGAGTGACCACCACGCGCACCCAACCCGCGCCGGCCGAGGCGGCCGCCCTCTACCGCGAGCACGCCCGAGCGCTGCGGGCGTGGCTGCGCGGCCGCCTGAGCGACCCCGCCCTCGTGGACGACGTGCTGCAAGACACCTTCGTGAGCGCCCTGCGCGCCGGCCTGCCCGAGGGGCCACCCGGGCCCTGGCTGTTCGGGATCGCCCGCAACAAGACGCTCAAGCTGCTGCGCGACCGCAAGCCGGTCCTGGCGGCGACGCCGCAGCCCGCGCCCGCGAGCGACCCCGCCGAGGCCAGCGAGCGCGGCGAGACCCAGGCCAAGGTCCGGGCCGCCGTCGCGGCGCTCCCCGAGGAGCTGCGCGAGGTGATCGCGCTCCGCTACGAGGGCGGGCTGCGCTACCAGCAGATCGCCGCGCGCCTCGAGCTGCCCCAGAGCACGGTCCAAGGGCGGCTGAAGCGCGCTCGCCTCGCCTTGCGCGAGGCCCTGCGTGAGGAGGTGCGCGCGTGAACGCTGACCAAGCGCGTGAGCTGCTCCCCCTCTACGCCGGCGACGACCTCGCGGCCGAGGAGCGGGCCGCCGTCGCCGCCGCGATCGCGAACGACGAGGCGCTCGCGGCCGAGGCCGGCGAGCTCGAGCGGCTGGACGCCTTGCTCGGCGAGGCGCTCGCGCCCGCCGCGGCGGAGGACGAGGCCGAGGAAGCGCCGGCCTGGCTGGCCGCGGCGTTGAGCGCAGACACGGACGCGGGCACCGGCGCGTCCAGCGAAGAGGAGCCCATGACGACGGACGTCCAGGACCCACCGGGTCTGCAGGAGCCACAGGGCGCCAGCGCCGCGGTCACCCGCCGCTGCCCCTACTGCCACGACGGGCTGGCGAGCGCCGACGAGCGCGTGCTCTGCGCCGAGTGCGCCACCCCCCACCACGCGGCTTGCTTCTCAGAGCACGGCGGCTGCGCCCTGAGAGGCTGCGAGAGCGCTCGCTCGATCGACGCCAGCGAAGCCGCTGCCCGCCAGGTGTGCGCTTCCTGCCAGGGCCTCAGCCCGGCCGAGGCGCCCTTCTGTGCGTGGTGCGGTGAGACTCTGGTCGAGGCGCGACCCGGGCGGGTGGCGTCCCCGCTGCTCACCTTGCGCCAATACGCCATGGCGGCCGGCCTGGTGCTGGCGACCTCGCTCGGCATCGGCGGCTACCTGGGCAAGGGCCAAGAGCCAATGCTGCGGACCCTGGAGCTCCAGGCCAAGACGATCCGCAAGGAAGAGCTGCGGCGTGGGCTCCAGCAGCTCTCCGCCCTGCAGGTCCGCTTTCGCGCCGAGGACCTCGATGGCGACGGGCAACCCGACTACGCGCTGGGCCTCGACGAGCTCCTCTCCGTCAGCTTCGAGGCGTCCCCGAAGGGCGAGTCCCGCGCCTGGCAGCTCCGTCGCCTGTTGCGGGACTGCACCTTGACCTTCTCGAGCAAGCCCGAGGGAGGGTTCGAGATCCACGCGGCGCCAAGGGCAGACGAAGCCCAGTGGCTTGGTGTTGGGGGCCTTCGGGTCGACGAGAGCGGAGAGGCCAGCCGCTCGTCCGAGTCCCCCCAGGGCGCTCCGCGCCACGCAGAGGACCACGAGGAGGAGGATCACGATGAGCGAGACTAGTGACCTGCCGAGCGAGAAGTTGGCCCCGCCGCGGACGACCGCAGCCCCCGCCGAGGCGCCGACCTTCCTCGTGCCGCTGCCCCTGGCCTTGGTCAGCAGCGGTGTACTGGCCGCTGTGGCTGCACAGCTCTTCGTCACCGCCGACGACTTCCTGCGCCTCTACGAGCGGCTCGGAGTCGCGCTCCCCTGGATCACGCAGCATGTGCTCGAGAGCCCGCACGGCGTCCCCGCAGCCCTGCTGGGGCTGGCGATCCTGACCCTGGTGGGCGGACGCTTGCCCCGCCCCGCCGGCGAGACCGCCGGGCGGCTAGCCCGCGACCTGAGCGTGCTCTTCGTGGTGAGCGCCGTGCTCTACGCCTGCCTCCTCGCCTTCGGGATGCCGATCGCGCTCGAGGAGATGCAGAAGGCCGTCCAGCAGTAGCCAGCCAGGGCTAACATGCCGCCCTTCTAGCCACCGGGAGGGCGGCATGGTCTTGGCAGCCACCTTGTTCAGCAAGCCGATGCTGATCGGCTCCGGCGTGATCGTCGGCGCGCTGGTGCTCTACATGGTCTACCTGATCATGAGCGCCGGCGGCGGCGGAGGCGGCGGCGGACGCCACGGTCAGGGAGTCCTGATCGGGCGCTTCCCGGCCAAGACCGCGCGCGACGTGAAGGTGATCACGCTGCTCAACTTCCGCGGGATGCTCGGGGGGCGGCGCGAGCTGCCCCGCGGCTCGGGCTTCCGCACCCTCGACGCGCTGCTGCTCGTGCTCGACGCCGAGGTCCCGAGCGTGGTCCTGCCCAACCCCGAGGATGTCGACTACGGCCAGACCCTCCTGATCGAGCACGCCAACCTGGCTGCCCTGCGCGACGAGCTGCGCGCCCTCGAGCAGGACCCCGACGCGCTGGTGCGGAAGCTCGAGCCCCTGGTCGGCTCGCCCAGCAGCGAAGGGCTCCCGGGCGAGCGGACCCACGAGGAGCGCGTCCGCGCGGTCGCCGACGCGCTCGAAAAGCCCCTGCTCGCGCCGAGCTACCTGCAGGAGGTCGCGATGCTGGTGCCGGCGCTGCTCGAGCTGGCCGAGCGCGCGCTGAGCGACGGCCACTCGCTCGGGATCCGCTACCAGGGCGAGATCAAGCCCGGCACGCCGGCCGGCGAGCTCGACGCCGCGGCCATGGCCGGGATCGACACCAGCGACTTCGCCTCGGTCGAGCCGCACCTCAGGGCCCGGCTCCAGAGCGACGCGCTGAAGTCGATGCGGGGCCCGAAGGGCGAGGAGGTCGAGCTGGGCTTCGTCTACCGCGAGGACCTTCCGGGCACGATCACGACCCTCGAGCTCGACATGCCCAGCTCCTTTCGCAGCGTCAGCCGCGAGGAGGCCCAGGCCTGGGGCAAGGAGGACGACGAGCTGTTCGCGGTCGCGCTGGCCAACGTCGCGGCCAAGCACCCTCTGGGCGAGCCCGAGGAGGTCGACGTCGAGGGCACCAAGGTCCCCGTCTACGGCGGCAGCCCCTACGTCAGCGCCCACGCGCTCCTGATCGACCAGCACGAGCGGCTGCACGGTCCAGCCGGGACGATCTTCGCGCTCCCCCACCGCGACGCCTTCCTGGCCATGCCGCGCGAGGAGCTGCCGGAGGAGCCCGAGGCGCTGATCCAGACCCTGGGCGCCCCGCTGGTCGTCGCGGCGGCCCTGTTCGAGCAGGGCCAGCGCCCGCTCCGCGCCGAGGTCTACCTGCGCGACCCCGAGGGCGAGGTCGGGATGGCCATGATCGGGGAGCCGGGCGAGGACCCGGGGCCGCTGCCGCTGCCGGGCTGAAACTAGAGGACGTGCGGGGGCGTGTCCCCTGACGACGCAGAGGCGTGGCTCGGGCGCGGAGGTTCCAGGGCTCAGGCTGCACTCGAACTCGAACTCGAACTCGAACGCTGAATGCTGAGCGGCTGTCGCTGACCTCGAGACCGCCACGGCGACTCCTCTTCAACGCAAAGACGCAAAGGCGCAGAGGCGCGAAGATCGTCGCTCGCGCTTCGCGCGCGGCTCGACGAGCGAGGGGGGCTCGAGCTCAATCGAGTCGGTCGACCCGGGCCGGTGTGCCGTGCCGGTCATGGCGACTCCGCTCACCGTTCCCGCTCTTTGCGTCTCTGCGTCTCTGCGTCTCTGCGTCTTTGCGTTGAAAGAGCACGTCGGAGCGCCGCTCTCGGTCACCCTCCTCGGTTCGAGGGCGCCCCCAAGCAAGAGAGCGGCGCGCCCACCGGCGCGCCGCTCTCGCAATCTCAACCCAATGTCCACGCGTTCGAGTCTCAGGCGACAGCCATTCCTAATTCCCGGTTCAAATTCAAATTCAAACTCGAACGAACTAATCCTCCTGGCTCTCCTCCCAGCGCTCGAGCGAGGTCTTCAGCTCCCGCGGCTTACTCCCCCGCGCCGGCCCCACGATCCCGTCCTCGGTCATGAGGTCCAGCAGGCGCGCCGCCCGCGCGTAGCCGATCTGCAGCTTGCGCTGGATCAGGCTGACCGAGCCCTTGCCGTTGGCGAGCACGACCTTGATCGCGTCCCGATAGGTCGGGTCGGAGCGGTCCTTGTCGTCGCGGTCGCGGGTCCGCCCGCGCGAGCCGCTCCCGCTCTCGGCCTCGGCCTGCTCGGTCGCCTCGAGCAGCTCCTCGTCGTGGCAGGGCTCGCCCTGGCGGCTGAGGTGCTTGACCACCCCGCGGATCTCCTCGTCGCTGACGAAGGCGCCCTGGGAGCGGATCGGCTGGCCGCGGCCCGGCGGGAGGAAGAGCATGTCGCCCATGCCGAGCAGCTTCTCGGCGCCGATCATGTCGAGGATCGTGCGCGAGTCGACCTTGCTGGTCACGCGGAAGGCGATCCGGGCCGGCAGGTTGGACTTGATCACGCCGGTCAGCACGTCGACCGAGGGGCGCTGGGTGGCGAGCACCACGTGGATCCCCACGGCGCGCGACTTCTGCGCCAGGCGCGTGATCGAGGCCTCGACCTCCTTCTGGGCGATCATCATCAGGTCGTTCAGCTCGTCGACGACGAGGACCACGTAGGGCAGGTGCCAGGGGATCCGCTTCTGCTGCAGCTCCTCGGGGTCCATGTGCAGGCGGGAGGCGAGCTCCTCCTTGCCGAGCTTGTTGAAGTCCGAGATGTGCCGCACGCCAGCCTGCGCCAGCCAGGTGTAGCGCTGCTCCATCTGCTTGCAGGCCCAGTCGAGGACCGCGCCCGCCTTGCGCATGTCGGTCACGACCGGGTGCAGGAGGTGGGGCACCGAGGCGAAGGGCATCAGCTCGACCTGCTTGGGGTCGATCAGGATCAGGCGCACGTCGCGGCTGGAGCGGGTCATCAGGAGCGAGAGCAGGATCGTGTTGATGCACACGCTCTTGCCGGCGCCCGTGGCGCCCGCGATCAGGAGGTGCGGCATCCGCGCCAGGTCGGCGATCAGGGGGTGGCCCGTCGAGTCCTTGCCCAGGAAGAGCGGCAGGGCGGGGTCCTTCTCGCGCCAGCCGGGGTGCTCGAGCAGGCCGCGCAGGCGCACGCACTCCTGCTGCTGGTTGGGGACCTCGAGGCCGACCCAGCCGGTGCCCGGGATCGGCGCCTGGAGGCGGATCCCCGGCACGCGCAGGGCCAGGGCCAGGTTGTCGAGCAGGCCCGCCAGGCGCTGGACCTTGATCCCGCGCCCCAGCTCGAGGGCGAACAGGCTGACCGCGGGGCCGCGCTCGACCGAGACGACCTTGGCGCTCAGCTTGAACTGGGTCAGCACGTCCTCGATCTGCTCGGCGCGCCCGTCGTCGACCAGGGGCTGCGCGGGGGCCGGCTCCTCGCCGCGCTGGAGCAGCTCGGTGCTGGGGGTCGGCCCGCTCGGCTCCTCCTCGGCGTCGGTGACCAGCTTGAGCGGCGCGGCCGGCTTGGGCGCCGGGGCGGCGGGAGCGGCGCCAGCCTCGCCCGCGGGGCCGGCCACCGCGACCGCGGCGGGCGAGCCCTGGGCCAGCGAGGCGCCGGCCTCGCTCACGCTCTGGCCGGCCGCGTCGGCCACCTTGCGAGCGCGCGCCGCGGTGCGGCTCCAGAGCTGCTCGAGCGGCTCGTCCAGGCTGAGGACCAGCGCCACGGCCAGGACCACGCCGACCAGCAGGGTCCCGCCGGCGGGGCCGAGGCGCGCGCTCAGCTCGGCGTGCA
>CALDQK010000140.1 GCA_937911525.1 uncultured bacterium | reverse complement strand
CGGGTCGGCGGACCGAGCCGCTCGAGGCCTTCGCCAAGGCGCACCCCGAGCGCGCGGCCTACCTGAGCGCCGACGTGAGCAAGAGCGGCGAGGCCGAGCGGATCGTGTCCTTCGTGGTCGAGCGCTTCGGTCGCCTCGACGTGCTGGTCAACAACGCCGCGGGCCACTTCTCCAAGCCCCTGGCCGAGACGAGCGACGAGGAGATCCGCGGCCTGCTCGAGCTGAACGTGACCGGCGTCTTGACCCTGACCCGAGCGGCCCTGCCCGAGCTTGTTCAGCGCAAGGGCTCGGTGATCAACCTGTCCTCGGTCGTCTCGCGCGCGGCGGTCCCGGGCTACAGCACCTACGGGACGAGCAAGGCCGCCGTGGATCAGCTGACCCGCAACCTCGCCGTCGAGCTCGGCTCGCAGGGAGTGCGCGTCAACGCCGTCGCGCCGGGGCTGACCGTGACGCCCATGAGCGCCGAGATTCGCGAGAACGACGACTTCGTGCAGCAGTTCGTCGCCCAGACCCCGCTGGGGCGCCTGGGCGAGCCCGCCGAAATCGCGCCCGCGATCACCTTCCTCGCGAGCGAGGACGCGCGCTGGATCACCGGCCAGGTCCTGCAGGTCAGCGGCGGCTTGCTCCTCTAGACCCAAGAGGCGGGGGCTCCGTCGCGTTCCCTAAACCGATTCCCGATTGATTCCTCCCCCATGGCGGCGGAGTCCCCGCTTCACCTTCAACGAGGCCCTCAGGCCGGCGCGTCGCCGCCCTCGCCCTTGGCCTCGGGCTCGTCCTTGGCCTCGGGCTCGGCTTCAGCCGGGGTCGAGGCCTCGTCCTTGCCGGCGGCCTCCTGCTCGGGGTCCGGGGGCGCGCCGCAGAAGCGCTCGCCTGCGCCGTCGCTCTCGTCCCAGGCCTTCTGGTCCTCGTCGGTCGAGCCGAGCCAGCCGCCCATGCGCGGGGCGTCGGTCTTGCGAGCGAAGGCGGCGAGCACGATCCCGCAGAGGATCATGACGAAGCAGAGGTATTGGCCGCGCGAGAAGCCGGTCGCGGCGAACTCCTGGTCGGCGATGTGCGCGTCGGGCTGGCGCCAGAACTCGGCGATGAAGCGGGCCACGCCGTAGCCCGCCAGCCAGATCGCGCAGGCGTAGCCCGGCTTGCGCGGCTTGCGCCAGAAGATCGCGACCAGCAGCCAGGCGGTCAGCCCCTCGAGCATGGCCTGCAGCAGCTGGCTGGGATAACGCACGGTCAGGAGCGGGGCCACGGCCTCGGTGACCGCCGCGTTCTTGGCCTGGATCTGGGCTATCGCCCACTCGACGGGGTGGCTGCCTTCGGGCAGCCCGATCGGCTGGAGCTTGGTCGCGAGCAGGGTCACCTGCTGCGAGGTCCACTCGCGCATTTCGCCGGGGAACTTGATCCCGGTCGCGGCGAAGACCTCGCCCTCCTTGACGACGCGCCCGTAGAGCTCGCCGTTGATGAAGTTCGTCAGCCGGCCGAAGAAGAGCCCGATCGCGCCGGCGAAGGCGCACAGGTCGGCGAGGTGCATCCAGCGGTGCTTGTACTTCCGCGAGATGTAGATCGTCCCGATCAAGAGCCCGAGCACGCCGCCGTGGGCGGACATGCCGCCCTTGTGGAAGGCGAGCATTTGCCAGAAGGGGGGCTCGCTGCTGAAGCCGAGCAACGAGGGCTTATAGAAGAGCGCGTAGCCGACGCGCGAGCCGACGACGACCATGATCGCGAGCGTGGTCACGAAGTCGGCGACCTCGTAGTCCCGCAGCGAGCTGACGCCCTTGCGGGTCGCGCGCAGCATCAGGAAGTAGGCGATCGTGAACCCGAACAGGTAGACCATTCCGTACCAACGGATCGGTCCCCCCTCCCAGAGCTTGATGACGTAGGGGTTCACGTCGTGAACCCAGGGCGCGGCCAGGAGGAGGAGCGAGTTCACGAGCTGGGGTCTACCAGCTGCGCTTCTTCATCGCGGCCAGGGTCTCTTCCCAGGCCGAGCCCTCGGCCCGCACGGCCGGCTTGACGCGCTTGACGTACTGCTTGTAGGCCGCGCCGAGCTCCTTCTCGAGGACCTGCTCGACCTTGTCGTCGGCGATCGCCTTGTTCGACTTCTCCTCGTCGTCCATGAAGACCTCCTCGAGGAAGGCCTCCGCCAGGCGGCGGGCGTGGCGCAGGTCGGAGTCGGTGACCGGCTCGGCGGCCTCCTCGATCTCCTCGACCTGCTCGGCCGCCTCCTTGGCCAGCTTGAGCTGGTCCTCCAGGTCCTTGACCTGCGCCTGGAGCTTCTCGTTCTCGCCCGTGAGCTCGTCGAGCTTGGCGGTGTCGGCCGCGGCCGCCTTGGCCGCCGCGAGGTCCTGCTCGAGCTGCGCCTTGTCGGCCTCGAGGTCCTTGAGCTTCTGCTCGACCTCGGGGTCGGCGCCGCCGGCCTCCTCCTTGGCGATCGCGAGCTCGTCCTCGAGCTGACGCGCCCGGCTCTCGGCCTGGGCGGCGCGCTGCTCGGCCTCGGCCTTGGCCTCGAGCGCGCGGGCCTCGGCCTCGAGCGCCGCCTCGGCGGCCTCGGCCTCGAGCCCGTCGCCGGCGAAGCTGCTCAGCTGCTGGCGCGCGGCCTCGAGCTCCCGGCGCAGGTCGGCCGTGCGCTCGGCCACGGCCTTCTCGATCAGGGAGGCGAGCTCCTCGACCGCGAGGACCGAGACGGTCTCGACGGTGTCGTTGCGCACGTCGTCGAGCGAGTACTCGCTCGTGGCTTGGCGAATCAGCTCTTCGGGCTGCATATCTTCCTCGTCGGCAAGGGCCAGAGGTTATCACGAGCCCCTGCTCTCAGGCTCGGAATGGCGCCGCCGCGTGGCACAATCCAGACGTGAGCGAACCCCGCCTGGTTCAGCTGCAGCGCGGCAAGCCTTCCAAGCGCCGCCTGCCCTCTTGGATCCGCACCCGGCCCCCGGGCGGCGGCGAGTACGCGCGCCTCAAGGGGCTCCTGCGCGACAAGAAGCTGGCCACCGTCTGCGAGGAGGCCCGCTGCCCCAACGTCCACGAGTGCTGGGCCGACGGGACCGCGACGGTGATGCTCCTGGGCGAGATCTGCACCCGCGGCTGCCGCTTCTGCGCGGTGCGGACGATGAAGACGCCGCCCCCGCCCGACCCCGACGAGCCGGCCCACCTGGCCGAGATGATCAGCGAGCTGGGGCTGCGCTACGTGGTCCTGACCATGGTCGACCGCGACGACATCCCCGACGGCGGCGCGGACCACGTGGCCCGCGCGGTCGAGGAGCTGGCCCGCCGCCAGCCGGAGCTCCTGGTCGAGACCCTGGTCAGCGACTTCAAGGGCTCGCGCGACTCGATCGCGCGCGTGCTCGAGGCGCGCCCCGCCGTGTTCGCCCACAACGTCGAGACGGTCGAGGCCCTGACCCCGAGCGTGCGCGACCCGCGCTGCGGCTACGCCCAGAGCCTGGAGGTCCTGCGCCTCGCCAAGGAGCTGGCCCCCGAGCGCCTGACCAAGACCTCGCTGATGCTCGGCCTGGGCGAGACCGACGAGCAGCTCGCGCAGACCTTCCGCGACCTGCGCGGCGTGGGCTGCGACGTGCTGACCCTGGGCCAATACCTGCGCCCGAGCAGGAAGCACCTCGAGGTGGCGGAGTTCGTCACCCCCGAGCGCTTCGAGGCTCTCGGGGAGCAGGCCCGCAGCCACGGCTTCGAATACGTGGCCTCGGGGCCCCTGGTGCGGAGCAGCTACCGCGCCGCCGAGCTCTACCTGACCAAGAGGCTCAGCGAGCAGAAGCTCGGCTAGCACCGGCCGTAGGGGAGGGGTTCACCCGGGGTTCACCCCCTCCCGGCGGGAGGGGGTGAACCCGGGTGAACCCCTCCCCTACATATCCCTAGCTCCCGAGCGCGGCCTCGAGCTCCTGGGCCAGCTTGGGCAGGAGCGCCTCCACGGCGACCTCGCCCTCGCGGACCAGCTCGTCGCGGCGCAGGCGCAGCTCGCGCCGGACCCGGTCCTTGCCGACCAGGGCCTTGAAGTAGTCGGCGACCGACTGCTCCTGGCGGTCCCAGGTCATGGTGCCCTTGAGCCCGTCCTGGGTCTGGATCAGGGTCAGCTCGAGGGCCTCGAGCTGCTCGCGCAGGGCCTGGGGCGGGAGGAGCGTGAAGCCCGTCGAGCGCTCGACCGGGTCCCAGCGCCGCTCGCTCGCGTCCTCCTTGAAGCGCAGGCCCTGGGTCAGCGCGGTCAGGAGCGCGCTGAACTCCTCGGCGGGCTCGACGGGGAGCTCGAAGCGGCAGCGGTCGGGCATGCCCTGGCTCTCGAGCTGGCGGATCACGATCTGCCAGCCCTGGCCGCGCCCGCTCAGCCGGCAGTTGGTCGGCAGCTGGAGCGCGAAGGGGTAGGCCGTGGCGGGGAAGAGCTGGACCGCGTTGCCGCGTCGGCGCACGACGCCGCGCCGCTCGCCGGGCTCGCTCAGCTCGAGGCTGTCGCGGACCGCCGACTTGGTGCGCGTCGTGAGCGAGCCCGCCTCGTCGTCGTTCTCGTTGCGCCCCCACACCTCGCGCAGTTCGATCGCGAGGGGCAGCACCTCGCCGTCGCGCCCGCGGTCGTGGGGGATCACGGTCAGGGTGCCCCGCACGCGGTCGCCCTGAGAGTGGACGACGTCGCGCAGCTCGACGAGCACCTCGGCCTCGGCCAGCAGGAGCTCCTTGCTCAGGCCCTCGCTCTCCTCGCTCACGATCCCACCTCCTGAGGGCAACGTAGCAAAGCGTGTCCAAGCCAGGCGGGAGTCCACGACCCTCCGCACGGTCGGGGCTAGGCTACTTCCAGTCGGTCTTCCCTCCCTCCGGGCCGAGGACTGCGCGCAGGAACTCGTCATCAATCCACTTCCTGCTCGGGGGAAGCGACTCACCGTCTGAGGTGCGGACTACGACCAGCTGCAAGCTGGGAATCACGTAAACGTTGTTGTTCATGAAGCCGAAGAAGGCAGCGGCGTCCTCAGGAGCACTCGGCCAAGGGACCTCTGCGTCGGGGTGCCGGTTGCCGAAATAGTCGATCGTGTGCGGTTTGTTTAGCCACAGGGTCAGCCCGTAGCCGCGGTTGTTGTCCTCGCCTCCAGGGGACTTCAGCGCTTCCTCGTACCACTTCTCCGGGAGCAGCTCACCCTCGACGAGACATTGACCAAGCTTGGCTAGGTCGCGTGCGCTGGTAAACATGCCAGCAAAGAAGAACGCGTTGCCTGCGCTGTCCTCGCTGAGGCGGGACACGCGCATGCCGAGCTTTTTGAAGAGCTTCGCCTCGGCGTATTCCTCTACGCGCTGACCGAACGCTGCTCGCAGCGCGCCGGACAAGAGCTCGAGCTGACCGGAGAAGTAGCGCCAATGAGTTCCGGGATCATGCTCGAACTTTGCGCCGAGCATGTGCCTCACGTAGTCGAAGTGACGCTGCTTCTCCGGGGACCTGAGCATCGTTGTGAAATACTTCACGCTGGGGCGCTTCAGGCCTGAGTTCATGTTCAACAGGTGACGAATGGTGAGCGCCTTGGCCCTGCTCAACTGTTCTCCCTGGCGCCCTTCGAGCAGGCCAGGCAGGAGCTCGTAGACGGGCTGATCGAGACTCTTGAGCTTGGTGTCCCGATTCTTGAGGGCGACGCCCACGAGGACGCCAGCGAGGCTCTTGGTTGCCGAGAAGACCTGGCTCGTGCGGGTGTTGCTCCACTGGCGTTCGTCCTCTTCGTCTGTTCCGGGCTGATAGTGCTCGAACACAATCTCTCCTCGGTGAATGACGACCATGCCGAGGTGCCCTCCGCGCTCAACTGCGTAGTCTCGTCCCTTCCTGCAGTTGGCGAGCTGAGGCTCTGTAGGCTTGCCTTGTTCCCACTGCGACAAGGGGACGCGAGTCTCGTATTTGGGGCCGAAGTCCAGCCAGGTGAGATCCTGCCGGAGGTTTCGAACCAAGTGCTCGAAGTCCTGGATCTTGAGTGGCTTCTTCAGAGCCGGAGCGCAGCATCCTGTGAGCGAGGCGGCAATCAGGAGGACGCACAGCCTGGAGTCGAGCACGGAGATTCCTGTCGTGTGATAGTGTCAGCCGAGATCGGTAGGAAACTAGCATGAGGCACGGACTGATTTTGGGGCTGATGTGCGCGCTAAGCCTTGGCTCGTCGGGTTGTGTGAGCGTGCCGCGTTTGGGGGGATTGCCTGCGGGGTTCTTCGGGATCGCAGGCGTCGAGGTCGTCGGGAGTGACGAGACGGCCTGCAAGTCTCTCTGTGAGGAAGCGCTCGAGCGGGCTTCGTTGGCTGGCGCCAATCCTTCCCCTGAGGATTCCGCGGCCAATAGGCCGCCCTCACGCCTCGCCGCGGTGCGTGAGCAGGTGCATCCCTTCCTGGTGCTGGTCCGCACCCAGGTGCTCGCCGCCATGCGCGCTCGCCTGGAGGGGCTCAACGAGCCCACGGAACTGCTGGCGGCGCTCCCCACCGCTCTTGAGGCGACCCCGGAGCTCGTTAGCGCGATTCGCGAAGAGTATGAGGAGGACTCGGACTGGCAGGACGGCCTGCGGACTAGCGCTCAGTCCTTGCTTATCTACTACACAGACCTCTACGAGAACCGACTTCGCGATCGCAACGGAACCCGCTGGGAGTTCGAACCAGAGGACCTGGAGGACGCAGCGAAGTCGTTCGTGAAGTCGCGCACCCTGACCGAAGCTGAGATCTCACCACAGCTCGCAGGGCGTCTGTTCGCCGTGTTCTTCGAGTTCCTCGGCGACGAGGCGGCTGAGGTCCCGTTCTTCTTCAACGAGATCGCGAGCGTGAACAGCAGGGTCGCCACGCTCGAACAGGAACTTGGAACTCTGACGAAGGAGCGCGAGCAGACCTTGAAGAGCCTCGAGACCGCGGACAAGGCCGTAGTCACTGACACCCAGGTCTTCATCAGTTCGCAGACGCGCGAGTTGGTTCGCAGCTTGGCTGCGGCGGATTCGCGCACAAGCGAGATCGAGCAAGAGCTCGCGACGTTGCGCGCTGAGCTGCGAGCGGTCTGCGAAGGGACCTCCAAGACGCTTCGCTCTTACACATGCTTCCGCGCTGAGACCATTGAGCGCTTCCTCGGGGAGCCATTTGGGGAGAGTGCGTGCGGTCGGGTTGCGGTTCCCATGAACGGGAGCGCAGACCTGAAGGACGACTACTCACACCTGACCGGGCACTTGATCGCGCTGGCGGCGCGTCAAACGGAGAAGCAAGCCAAGTCGGCGGTCGGTGGAGCCGTTCGAGGTGCGAGCTGGGCCGCCCTTCAGAACGAAGTCGTTGCCGAGATCATTGCGAGCGTCGCCGGAGTGGTGGCCAAGAAGTTTGCCGAGCGCCTGACCTATGAGTTGTTGACGAAGATCATTCGCGACGAACGACTGGACTTCGTATGGCATGGGAAGTCGGCCAAGAAGGAACTCTTGGAGGCGCTGCAGAAGAACCTCGCGGGAGATTCGAAGGCCTCAGAGCTGGTGCCGAAGTGATAGGCGGAAGGGAACTGCCGCCCGCGCCGGCTACCAGCTCCTGAGGTCGTCCCCGGCGCCGTATTCGTTCACGCCGTTGGGCCCGTTGCTCCAGATATCGACCCGGACCGGGTCGTGGGGGAAGTCGGGCACCGGCCCCTCGACCGGCTCCCGCCGCTCTCGGGCAGGGCCTGAAAGCCGCTCCGCTGCGGGGGTGAGGCCTTGAGCTGCTGCTTGAGCGCGGTGTCGACGCCCTTCCAGATCCGGCAGTGCCAGGGGTTGCCCCAGGGGTCGAGGAACACCAGCGGCTCGGGGTCGGTGGGGTCGTGGCCGGACTGGAACTCGAACAAGCTGAGGCGAGCGCGCTCGTCAGGGCTGAGCGGGCGGCAGCCGGTCTCGCCGTCCTTGCCCATGGTGTCGGCGCCGAGCACCGCGCGGGCGGTGATCACCCCGATCGTGATGTCGCTCCCCTTGACGTAGGGCGCCGAGGGCCCGCCGCCCGCGCCTTCGCGGTTCATGAGGGCGGCGTAGAGCCAGGGGCCGCTGTCGCTGAGGAGGGCCTCGGGCGTGGTGCCGGGCTGGGGGCGCGGCAGGGCGCGCAGCTCGGTCGAGTAGGAGGTCAAGGCCCCGTCGATGGCGAGGAGCTGGGCGTTCCCGCGCGCGAGCTCGGCCTTGAGGATCGCGCTGCGGATCCCGCCCATCAGCAGCGCGCTGAGGATCGTGACGATCGTCATCACGACGAGCATTTCGATCAGCGTGAAGCGTCGGGACGGAGTCTGAGTCCGGAACATCTGCATGTGGCCTCCCTGCGGGCGCACGCCACCTCGCTCCGCGAGCCGCTCGGGGCCGGGAGTGAGCTGTCGGAGCAATGCCACCTGGAGATTCCCCAACCCCCGGGTCGCGCCCTGTTTCTCGGTGGCCCGCTGCGCGGGCCTCGTCGCCTGCGGCGACATGAACTCGATCAGGCGAAGACCCGCGCGGGTCCACCAACCGCCAACAGAGAAGACGACCCGGGGTGCTCCGGAGTTGCATCTCCTTTGCGGCGCGCTAATCCCTGACCTCGTAAGGCGACGAAGCGCGGCGCGCGCCTATACTCGCCGCGCTCATGAACGCCCTCCGTCGCTACGGGGCGCTGCTCGCGCCCTACCGGAACCGCTACCTGGCGGGCTTGAGCCTGTTGCTGGCGACCAACGCGCTCAGCCTCACGATCCCCTGGCTGGTCAAGGGCTCGGTCGACGCGATCGCAGCCATGCAGGCCGGGCGACCGGTCGAGGGCTGGCTGACCTCGCCCTGGCACTTCGTGGGCGCGCTGGTGGTGATCGCGCTGGTGCTGGCCGTGATCCGCACCGCCTCGCGGGTCGTGATCCTGGGGGCCGGGCGCTACGTGGCGCGCGACGTGCGCGAGCGCCTCTACCAGCGCCTGCTCGAGGCGGACCCCAGCTTCTACAGCCGCTTCCCGACCGGCGAGATCATGAGCCGCGGCGTCTCGGACGTGCGCATGCTCGAGGCGGTCGGCGCGCCGGGGGTGCTCTGGGGCTGCAACGCGCTCTTCATGTTCGCGATCGCGCTCCCGCCCATGCTGAGCGTCTCCCCCTTGCTGACGGGGCTGGTGCTGATCCCGCACCCGCTCCTGGCGGGGGTGACCATGTGGGCCGCGACGCGGGTCAAGCGCTACTCGCGCGAGGCCCAGGAGGCCATGGCCGAGCTGACCACGCACCTCCAGGAGACGCTCGAGGGCATGCACGTGGTCAAGGCCTTCACGCTGGAGGAGCAGCAGGCGGCCCGCTTCGAGGACGCCAACGACCGCTACCTCGAGCGCTCGATGAAGGAGGCCCTGACCCGCGGCGGGATCGGGATCGTGGCCGTGTTCGCGGCCGGCTTCGGCACCTGCGCGATCCTGTGGGCCGGCGGGCGGGCCGTGGCGCAGGGCACGCTGACCTACGGCGACCTGGCGCTCTTCCTCAGCCTGAACGCGATGGTCCTTCGGCCCACGATCTACCTGGGCTGGATCCTGAGCCTGCTCCAGCGCGGCCTGGCGGCCCTGGACCGGGTCGACGAGCTCCTGCTCGCGCCGCTGGCCGTGCGCGACCCCGAGGAGCCCAAGGCCAGCGGCGCGCTCGAGGGGCGGCTCGAGGTCGAGGGGCTGACCTACCGCTACCCGGCGGGCGCGGAGGTCTCGACGCGCCGCCTGGCGCTGGACGACGTCAGCTTCACGGTCCCCCCGGGCGGGGTGCTCGGCCTGACGGGCCCGATCGGCTCGGGCAAGTCCACGATCCTGCGCGCGATCCCGCGCTTCCTCGAGGTCCCGGCCGAGAGCGTGCGCATGGACGGGGTCCCGATCGAGCGCTGGGACCTGGGCGACCTGCGGCGCGGGATCGGCTACGTACCGCAGGACGGGACGGTGTTCAGCCTCTCGCTGGGCGCGAACATCGCCTTCGGCGAGCCCGACGCCAGCGAGGCCGAGGTCACGGCGGCCCTGCGCGCGGCCGAGCTGGAGAAGGACCTCGACCAGCTCGACGACGGCCTCGAGACGCTGGTGGGCGAGCGCGGCGTGACCCTCTCGGGCGGCCAGCGCCAGCGCCTCGCGATCGCGCGCGCGCTCTTGATCAAGCCGCGGGTGCTGCTCCTCGACGACGCGCTCTCGATGGTCGACGCCGAGACGGCGGTCGCGATCCTGGCCAACCTGCGCGAGCGCCTCCCGGGCACGACGGTCGTGGTCTCGGCGCACCGGACCGCGACGCTGCTGGGCGCCGACGAGCTGCTGGTGGTCGACCGCGGCCGTGTGGTCGAGCGCGGCGCGCCCGACGAGCTCTTGAGCAAGCCCGACTCGCGCTTCTTCGCCATGCACGAGCGGCAGCGTCTCCAGAGCGAGATCCTGGAGTCCGCGTGAGCCAGGCCGAGCAGAACCAGGGCGGAGACGCGGCCCAGCCCAGGGACCCCAAGCGTCGCCACGACTACGAGGGCCAGGCCAAGTTCGAGCGCGGCCTGCTGCGCCGGCTGCTGGAGCTGATCCTGCCCGAGCGCGGCCTCGTGATCGCGGCCCTGATCCTGTTCCCCCTGGTGGCGGGCGTGCAGCTCGTCCAGCCGATCGTGCTCAAGCAGGCGATCGACGGCCCGATCAAGGCGGGCGAGGTCAGCCCCCTGGCCTACTACGCGGGGGTCTACTTCGCGCTGATCCTGTTCCACGCGCTGCTGCAGTACGTGCAGGCGATCGTGATGCAGCTCGTGGGTCAGCGGGTGATGAAGGACGTGCGGACCAAGCTCTTCCGCCGGGTCGTGACCCTGGCGCCGAGCTACTTCGACAAGACGCCCCAGGGCCGGATCATGACGCGCCTCACGGGCGACGTCGCGAACCTGAACGAGTTCATCTCGTCGGGCCTGGTCTCGGTGATCGCCGACACGGTGCTCCTGCTGGGGATCGTGGCGGTGATGCTCTATATGGACTGGCGCCTGGCGCTGATCTCCTTCGCGCTGGTCCTGCCCTTGATCGGCGCGATCGCCTGGCTGCGCGGCCGAATCCGCCAGCTCTACCGCGCGATCCGCAACCGCAACACGGCGCTGAACACCTACCTGAACGAGAGCATCATCGGGATGGTGATCGTGCAGGCCTTCACGCGGGAGGAGCGCAGCGCGAGCGAGTTCAAAGAGCGCAACTACGGCGTGTGGCGCGAGCAGCTGCGCGGCGTGACGCTCTCGAGCAGCCTCTCGGCGGCGGTCCAGCTGGCCAAGGTCCTCAGCCTGGCGCTGCTCTTCTGGGCCGCCCTGACCAAGGTGTTCGGGATCACCGCTTCGCTGGGCCTGATCGTGGCCTTCGTGGACTACGTCGATCGCTTCTACGCGCCGGTCGACAACCTCTCGGGCCGCTACACGATCCTGCAGACCGCCATGGCCGCCGCCGAGAAGGTGTTCACCCTCCTCGACACCCAGGAGGAGCTCGCCCAGCCCCAAGACCCCACCCCGGTCCCGGAGCTAAGCGGCGCGGTGCACCTCGACAACGTGCGCTTCCAATACGCCACGGGCGAGGAGGTCTTGCACGGCGTCGACCTCGAGATCAAGCGCGGCCAGACCCTGGCCCTGGTCGGCGCCACCGGCGCGGGCAAGTCCACGATCGTGAAGCTGCTCGGCCGCTTCTACGACCCCAGCGGCGGCGCGGTCCGCTGGGACGGCCACGACCTGCGCGACTTCAACCTCCAGGACCTCCGCCGCCGGATCGCCTACGTCCCCCAGCAGACCTTCCTGTTCAGCGACACCCTCGGCCACAACATCGCCCTCGGCCCCGGCCGAGAGGAGCAGGCCAAGGCCGCCGCCGAAGCCGTCCGCGCCGACTCGATCGCCAAGGACCTGCCCGAGGGCTACGACCAGCTCCTCGGCGAGCGCGGCCACGACCTCAGCGCCGGCGAGCGCCAGCTCGTGAGCTTCGCGCGAGCGCTGGCGAGCGACCCCGAGCTCCTGATCCTCGACGAGGCCACCGCCAACATCGACGGCGAGACCGAGGAGCGAATCCAGCAGGCGCTGGAGACGCTGCTGGCCGACCGCACCGCGGTCGTGATCGCGCACCGCCTGAGCACGATCAAGCAGGCCGACCAGATCGTGGTCCTGCACAAGGGCCGAGTGGCAGAGCGGGGCCGCCACGACGAGCTGCTCGAGCAGCGGGGGCTCTACTGGAAGCTCTACCGGCTGCAGAGCGAAGAGGCGGCGTAGGGGACCAGGCGTCTCGG
>CALDQK010000139.1 GCA_937911525.1 uncultured bacterium | reverse complement strand
CGGGCGCTAAGTCCTTGGGCGACGGCGAAGGGCGAACGAGCGTTCGTTTCGTCGAAGAGGTCGGTGGGCAAGATCTGCCCGTCCGATTTCAGGTTCGGCCCGGGTCCGTCGCGCCGGAGCTAGCCCTCCAGCAGGCTCAGCGCCTCGCGCTTGGCCTGGGCGATCCGCTTGCGGACCGTCTTGCGGTCGCGGCCCGTGATCGCGGCGACCTCGCTCACGTTGTGCCCTTCGCCGAAGAAGAGCACGAACATGCCGAAGGTCTCGGTGTCGAGGGTCCCGCGCAGGTGGTTCAGCAGCACCTCCGCGTCGTGCTTGGCCTCGACGCTGGCGCCCGGGCTGGGCGCGTCCGCGGCCAGGGGCGCGTCCTCGGGGAGGGCCGCTGGCGCCTTGGCGTGAGCGCGGCAGTGCTCGACGTAAACCGTATGCGCCTTGAGCCACATCCAGCGGTTGAACGAGCGCCGGGGATCGTAGGTCCCCTCCTGCAGCGAACGCTCGAGCGAGAGCAGGGTCTGCTGCACACAGTCGTCCACCGCGGTCGAGTCCCAGATCGTGCGCTTGAAGTAGCGCGTGATCCGCTCCAGCACACGCTCGAAGAGCGCAGCCCGCAGGTTGCGCTCCTCGGGGCGCCCGAGCGCCTCGCCAGCGAGGTAGGTGGTGGTCGCCATTCCCCGCGATTATCGCACGCAGCGTGCGGAGGTCGCGGCTGCCCTCACTGCCCTACGGGCACTCGGTTGGACGAGACATGGCTCTGGCTCTCGACCTCGGCCGCAGAGCCTCGAGCGTCGTTCTGCGGCCCGCTCGAGGGCTCGCAGAGCAGCGGCAGCCAGAGCGCGAGCAGCGCCAGCAGGCCGATCACGGTCACCCCGCAGCCGGAGCAGGGGCGATCCCGCTCCAGCCCGTCCTCGAAGAGCACCCGGCTCACGGGTTAGGCCCTCGGCAAGGGGTCGTCGCCCGTGGGGCGCTTGGGCAGCTCCTGGCGCGGCAGGGGCTGGGCCACGATCGGGCCGCCGACCTGCTTGGGCGCCGCGAAGGGATCCGCGGGGCTCGGGCCCGCCAGCACCTTGACCGGCGCGGGCTGCGGGGGCACGGGCGCCGCGACCGGGTGGCGCAGCCAGCGGCTGACCGCCGCCAGGAGCATGCTGCCGATCAGCAGGAAGCCCGACACGATCAGCGCCACCTCGCCGCCCATGCCGACCTCGCGCCCGAGCCCGTTGGGGCCCTCGCTCAGGTAGAGCGCGATGGTTCCGCCCATGGTCGTCAGGAAGCAGGCCACGAAGCCGACCCCCGAGAGGAGCCCCGTAATGAAGGACGAGATGCTCCCGCGCGTGCGCCGGGCCTTGGGCGGGTTGAGCGCCTCGATCGCCTTCTTTCGCTCGTCGTGCTCCTGATCGCTCGTGTGGAAGCCGAGCACCGCGCCGAGAATGATCGCGATCACGCCCGCCGGCTGACCGAAGAGGGTCAGGACGGCGCCGCCGACCACGGCCAGCGCCGCCAGGCCCCAGGCCGGGCGCTCGAGGGCCTTGTCCACCAGGCGCTCGGCCTTGGCCTTCAGCCCGGGCGGCTCGCTGCCCTCGGCCCACACCCGCGTCGGGAAGAGGCCGCGGGACTTGATCCGCTCGATCGCCTCCTCGCGGTCGCCCGCGCCGACCCGGTCGTTGATCTTCTCGCCCTTGTGGTCGATCGCCTCGAACCACCAGCGCGTGCCGCCGGGCAGGACCGAGGCCTCGCCGCGCGGCTCCTCGGGGTTCGCCTCGGGCGCCCACTCGTCGAGGACCTCGAGCACCTCGAGCGCGCCGCGGAAGCGGGCCTCGGGGAAGGTCTCGGTCAGCTTGAACACCAGCTCCGACCAGGGGTGCGCCAGGTCGGTCCGGGCGTGCTCCACCGGGCGCAGGGTCCGCGGGGGCTCGCCGGTGAGCATGTGATAGATCAGCTTGCCCAGACCGTAGAGGTCCGTGCGCCCGTCGACCGCCGCCCCCGGACGCTCCTGCTCGGGCGCCATGTAGAGCGGCGTCCCGGCGACGCCCGTGCGCGAGGCGTTGCTCAGGCTGAGCGAGACCTGCTCGGCCACCACCTTGCCCAGGCCGAAGTCCGCGATCCGCGGGTTCCCCGAGCTGTCGAAGAGCACGTTCTCGGGCTTGAGGTCGCGGTGGACCACCTCGTGGCCGTGCGCGAAGGCCAGCGCGCGCAGGAGCGAGCGCGAGATCCGAATCACCTCGTCCTCGGGCAGCGGGCCCTCGGCCTCGAGGCGGTCCGCCAGGCTGCCGCCCACGCAGTAGTCCAGCACCAGGTAGGGCGGGCTGGCCTCGGCGTCGAGGTCCACGATCCCGACCACGCCGGGGTGGTCGAGGCGCGCCATGACGTCCGCCTCGCGGAGCATCCGGGTGACCTCGGTCCCGTGCGGGATCTTGATCGCGACCAGCCGGCTCTGGAGGCGCACGTGGCGGCCCAGGTAGACCACCGCCTGGCCGCCCATGCCGAGCACGCGCTCGACCCGGTAGGTCCCCACGATCGCGCCCTCCGGCAGGAGGCCGCCGGGGAGGTCGTTGCCGCCCGCGCCGAAGTGACGCGCCGCGAGGCGACGGGCGCGCTCACGGTGCTCTGGTTTCAAGGGTGCATCGACCGAGTTCAGCAGTGCGTTCAACGCCATGTCCCCTTCGTCTTGAATGGCTTCGCTCGTCATAGGAGCTCTTTCCCTGGGCGCACCACCTCCTCCGAAGTGCGCCTGGTGAGTGGGGAGGGAAAGTCGCAGAACGTCACAAGTCCAGCCTAAGCAATGCCCTACGAGGCGGCCACCTCTTCGACCCGCCCTCGAGGAGACCCCCAGTCCTGCGACGAATCGCCCGCCCCCGCCCTGGCGACCCCCGCTATGCTCGACGTCCTGAGAGGTGCTCGTGAAGCGCGCGATCCAGACCTCGCTCCCCGTCCTCTGCTTGCTCGCGATCGGCTGTCCACCCCCCGCCAATCAGCCCGCCCCCCCGCCGCGGCTGGAGGCGGACCCCGCGCCCGTCGTCGCCGAGGGCTGGAGCGAGCTGGCCCCGACGACCAGCGACGCGCGGACCCAGCGCGCGGCGGCAGCTCGCGACGCCCTCGGCCGGCTCAAGCAGCGCCTGCTGGCCGCGATCCAGCAAGGCGGGCCCGTCGAGGCCGTCGCCGTCTGCCAGGAAGCCGCGCCCCAGATCGCGCGCGAGGTGCGGGCCGAGACCGGCGTCTCGGTCGGGCGCACCTCGTTCCGCGTGCGCAACCCCGACAACGCCCCGCCCGCCTGGACGGCCCCCTACGTCGAAGAGCGCCGCGCGACCCCGCTCCTCCTCGCAGGCCCCAAAGGCAGCCTGCGCGCGCTCTACCCGCTGAAGCTCGCCCCCCTCTGCGTCAACTGCCACGGCGACCCCGCCACCTTCAGCCCCGAGCTGAAGGCGGCCCTCGGCGAGCGCTACCCCGCCGACCAGGCCACGGGCTTCAGCCCCGGCGACCTGCGCGGCTGGTTCTGGGTCGAGGTCCCCGGGTCCTGAAGGAGCCGGCCCGGCTCTCGCGCCAGCGCGGCGCCCCGCCGACCCGAGCCAGCGTCCTGCGCAAGATCGGACAGCAGGCTCGCCTCTTCTGCAGGGCGGGCGCAGCCTGCAGCGGCTGCGGCGAGTGGACGGCGCTCGACCGCTTCGACCTCGCGGGCGAAGTCCGCTGTCCAGCGTGCGGCGGGGAGGGCTTTCACCTCGACGTGATCGTGTTCGCCAAGGAGAAGGTCTCCTTTGGACCCAAGAACGCGCTCCTGCTCCTCGCGGGCCAGCTCTCGCTGAACGTCCAAGAGGAGATCAAGGAACGCTTCGGCGTGTTCGACGTCCCCCGCCCCTTGCTGGAGGAGTTCACCCGCCTGCGCGGCGCCCGCCGCTTGGACGCGCTGCTGGAGTTCTTCGACGAGCACAGGCTGGCAGAGCTCGCGCGCGAGGCGCAGCGCGGGCCTGCGCGCTACACCCGCTCCCCCGACGAGGATCGCCTGCGCCTGATCTCGGTGGTCCTGCTTGGCTTGGCCGGCCTGAGCGCCTTCCTCGGCGGCGCCCTCGCGCTAGGTGGGCTGAGCCAGGGGAAGCTCGGTCCGCTCCCTCTCGCGCTCGGCATGCTCCTCTGCAACCTGGCGGTGGCAGCCAACGCCGTGCTCTTCCTCCGCCGCGGGACGCGCAAGCGCGCGCTCTGGACCGCCGGCCTGGCCTGCGTCCCCGTGGTCGGCCCTGTGGTCTTCCTCGGGCTGCCTCTCGGTCTCTATGCGCTCAAGCTCGCGCACGACATTCAGGCAGACCGAGGCTTCGAGCCACCCCAGGACTGGCGCCAAGGCCGCTCGGACTGAGCCGGCTCACTCTCTCGCGCGCAGCAGCTTCAGCGCGCGCGCGAAGGGCTTGGCCGGCGGCGGACGGTGCTCCAGCCTGGGCACCACGATCGTCTCGACCTGGGCGAAGCCGTCCTGGCGCATGACCCCGGCCACCGCGCCGGCTTGCAGCTTGGGCGTGGCGTCCCCCTCCCCGGCCAGGAGCACCCAGGGGCGCGACTTGGCCAGCGCGAAGCGCTCCGCCGGCGGCTTGGGGATCGTGCCCCGCCAGAAGGAGCCCTCCCGCCCCGGCACGGGGATCGGCGCGTAGCTGTCGCAGCCGCCGCAGGCCAGCACCCCGCGGAAGAGCTCGGGGTAGTGCAGCCCCAGCCAGCAGGCCACGTTGCCGCCGCCCGAGAAGCCAGCCACCCACACCCGCTCGGGGTCGATCCGCCAGCGCCGCTGCGCCGCGGTCAGGCCGTCGAGGGCCAGCCCGATCCGGCGCGGGATCGGCTGCGTGTTGTCCGCGTCGTCGGCCCCGATCGCGATCACGCCGCGCCGGTCGCAGGTCTCGAGCCACCAGCGCGGGATCCGCCCGTCGCGCCCCGGCGAGACCCACACCAGCAGCCCGTAGCGCTTGGTGCTCTGCTCCCGATAGCCGCGCGGGAGGTAGGCCCGCAGGCGCTCCTTCGCGAGCGGGCGCGCCGCCTCGCGCGCCGCCTGCTGGACCTCCTTCGCGTAAGGGATCCGCTCGAGCTGCTGCTCCAGCCCGCTGAGCGGCGAGCGCTCCGCGGGCGCGAAGGCCAGGTCGCCGGCCGCGACGGGCAGCGCGAGAGCGAGCAAGAGCGTGAGCGAAGCGGCGAAGCGCACGGCTCCAGGCTACTCGCGCGGCTTGAGCTTGGAGCGCTCGCGCTGGGCCCCGATCGACTCCTCGGTCTCGCGGCGGTCCTCTTCGAGGTGGGCGCGGATCGCGCGGCTGAGGTCCTCGTCGAAGAGGCGGTGCACCGAGTGGGTCGGGCAGGGGTCGAGCCCGCGGCGGTACTTGGTGCTGGAGTTGCCGAAGCCGGCGTAGACGTAGCGCCAGCCCTCCTCGATCGCGGCCCGGATCGGCTCGTAGAAGGCCAGGTTGAAGTAGAGCGAGTCCAGGTCGGCCGCGCTCCCCCAGTAGCGCCCGTAGAGCGAGCCGCCCTTCTCGACGCAGAACGAGCAGCCCAGCACCTCGTCGCCGCGCTTGGCCTGAAAGAGCACGACCCGCTCCTTCCAGGCCCCGCCGAAGAGCGACTCCCAGGTCGCGGGCTTGAGGTAGTCGCTGCCCGTCCCGTAGAGCAGACAGGTCCGCTGATAGAAGGCGTGCATGGCCCGCCAGTCGCGCTCGCCGATCTCCTCCCCGCGCAGGCGCACGACCTCGAGCCCGTGCTCTTCGAGCTTGCGCCGCTGGCGCTTGATCTTGACCCGGTCCTTGTGACGGAAGCGCGCCAGGAAGTCGGCGAAGTCCTCGTAGTCGGCGTTCTCCCAGCGCGGCTGGTAGGTCAGCCGGCGCAGCCAGCCCTGCTCCTCGAGCGCGTCGGCCTCGTCCTCGGCGCAGAAGAGCAGGTGAACGCCGGTCAGCCCCTGCTCGCGCCCCAGGGCCTCGGCGACCTCGGTCAGGGCCAAGAGCGCGGCCCGCCGCTCGTAGCCCGGCGCGAGCAGCAGCCGCGGTCCGGCCACGGGCGAGTAGGGCGACATGGCCAGGGCCTTGGGGTAGTAGCGGATCCCGTGCCGGCGCGCGAAGCCATACCAGTGGTAGTCGTAAATGAACTCGCCCCGCCCGTCGGCCTTGAGGTAGAGCGGCAGCGCCCCGACGAGCACCTCCCCCTCCCACACCGTGAGGTGCATGGCCTGCGCCCCCTGCTCGGGCACCGCCGAGGCACGCTCGGCCGCGAGCAGGAAGGCGTGCTCGTTGAAGGGCGAGTCCTCGGGCCCGAGCAAGCGGTCCCACTGCTCCGCCTCGACCCGCGCCACGCCGTCGATCACCCTCACGTCCACCCGCACAGGGTCCGCGCCCAGGGAGCGGCGTCAAGACGCAGGCGCCTCGCTCAGCGCAGCAAGCGCTTGCGCCGCTTCTCCCAAGCCTCACGCGCCTCGGGCTTGCTCGGCGGACTCCGGAGGTTGAGAGGCCAGCGAAGCCAGCCGCTGGGGTCGACCGCCCTGCCCGGGTCCTTGCGCCCCGGGGTGACGTTGCGCGCATAGATCCCCAGCGCCGCCCGCTCCCGCCGCTCTCGCGAAGCGAACGCGCTCTGAGGGCAATACGCGACGAGCAAGAGCGTGTCCTCGGAGAGGGGCGGCAGGTCGTAGGGGTGACGGATCTCGACCGAGACCCCGGCCTCCTCGCAGCGACGGCGCAGCTCCTCGGCGACCTCGCGCAGGGCGGCCTGCCCGACGAGGAGCGTCAGGCGTGAGGGGACCCGGAAGCTGCTCGACGGGCGCTCCTCTTGGCGGCGCCGCTCGCGGAGTCCGAAGCCGCGCAAGAGCGGCGGGCAGAGCCCCCGCAGCGAGACCTGCTGCGAGCCGCTCGCCTTGTTGGTCCTGCCGAAGAGCGCGACGCGATAGGCCGCCTCGGCCTCCTCCGCCCGGGTCGCGCGCCAGATCAGGTCGCAGCGCTTGCGCGCCTTCCAGGCGTCGCGCACGGGCTCGATCCGCACCACGCGCCCGCCCCAGCGCTCCTTGACCAGCACGGCGCCCTCGCGCGCCGGCTGGAGCACGAAGGCGCCCGAGGTCTCGCCGCGCTCACTGGCGCGCGGCGGCTCGGCGAAGAGCGGCGCTCCGGCCAGGGGCTCGCGCTCGTAGTCGCCCGAGCAGAGGTTGGCGGGGAACTCGAGCAGCTCGTGACCCAGGATCCGCAGCTGGGCCGAGAGCACGCTCCAGCGGCGCGGGTCGTAGAGCCGCGCCTCGCCCCGCTGCAGCGCCGCGCACGCGGCCCGCTGGGCGGCCACGAAGTCCTCCCCGGTCACGGGAAACTCGTTGCTCCAGCTCTGCCGGGGCATTTGCAGCCGCTTGGAGGCCGGCCCCGCGCCGTCGAACACGACGCCGGTCGGGCTGGCGGCCAGGGCGCGCCCGACCAGGCGCTCGAGCGGTCCGTCGCCGCGGAGCAGGTCGAGCTGCGAGACGTCGAGCGGCCCCAGCGTCTCGGTGTCCCAGCCGATCACGAGCGCGTCGGGAGGCGCCGCCGCGACCGGGCTGGGCGTCGGCGCCGCGCTCGCCTGGGGGGCGGGCGTCGCCTCCGGCGTAGCGGCCGCTCGAGCGGTCGGGGCCAGGCGCCGCGGGGCCTCGCCCACGATCGCGGGGCGAATCAGGAAGCGCCCCGGCGCGCGCAGCAGGCGCCCGTCCGAGGCCGCGTAGTAGGGATAGGCCGCCAGCGCGCCGCCCGCGTAGGAGCCAACCAGGGTCGGGACGAAGCGCACCGGCAGGGTCAGCTTCTCGCCCGGCGCGAGGTCCCGCGCGTAGAGCACGAGCAGCCGGCCGCTCAGCTCGTAGAAGCGCAGCGGCGGATCCCGCTGGGCGCCAGGCGCCTCGCCCGGCGCGGCCGCGGGCGGAGTCAGCAGCTGCCGCAGACCGCCCTGCGGCTGTCCGCTCGTGTCCCGCGCGAGCTCGAACCCGGGCGGGAGGTGCAGCTCGGCCATGGGCGAGGCCAGCACCTGGCGACCGCGGTTGCGCAGCTCGATCCGCCAGGTCTGGGCCACGCCCACGCGCCCCTCGGTCGGCCGGCGCACACTCAGCTCCAGCTGCGAACCGGCCCGAGCCCGCCCGAAGCCCGGCGCGTCCCAGGCCACGTGCCCTTCGGCCACCACCTGCAGCCGCAGCCGCCCTTCACCGACGAAGCGGAAGCTCAGCGGCCGCGAGAGCGAGAGCGCAAACACCCGCTCCTCGTCAGCGCGCTGGGGAGCTCCGAGGGCCCGCTCGATCAGCTCGACCCCCGCCGCCTTGCTCCCGCCCCCGGCTCCGGCTCCGGCTCCGCCCCCGGCCCCGGCTCCGGTCCCGGCTCCGGCTCCGCCCCCGGCTCCGGTCCTGGCTCCAGTCCCGCCCCCGGCTCCGGCTCCGGCTCCGGTCCCGGCTCCGGCTCCGGCTCCGGTCCCGGCTCCGGTCCCGGCTCCGGTCCCGCCCCCGGCTCCGGCTCCGGTCCCGCCCCCGGCTCCGCCCCCGGCTCCGCCCCCGGCTCCGCCCCGGTCCCCCTCACCCGGAGCCTCGAGCTCGATCCGCTCTTCCCAGCCCTCGCAGCTCGCCACCACGGTCCCGACGGCCCGCCGCCACCCCGCCGCGCGCAGCGCCTCCAGCGCCTGCACGGTCGCCTGCGTCCCGCCGAACCCGCCGAGCTGCCGCTGCAGCGCCAGCCAACGCAGCGCCCCCGGCACCAGCTCGCGCTGCTCCACGCCGACCAGCACCTGAACCGCCAGCCCGGTCGCCTCGACCGCGGCCGCGCGCGCCGGCGAGCCGGTCGCGTTCGCGCCGCCGACCCAATGCACGAGCCCCTCCGCCAGCCGCTGCGCCCGCTTCTCCAGCAGCTCCGCCGCCAGCCGAGCGCCCTCCGCGCGCTCGTTCGCCAGCAGCGCGCGTCCGATCAGCCCCAGCTCCAGGGGCGTCAGCTGACGGGTCAGCTGCCCCTCCAGGTAGCCGATCGCCCGCTCGGTCCCGCGCAGCACGACCTCGGGCAGCTCCCGCTCGCGAACCTTGGCCAGGCGCGCCAGCTCGCCCAGCGCGCTCAGCGCGTAGGCCGCGACGGCGCGCTCGGCGTCGGCCCAGCGCGCGCCGACGAAGCGCCCGGTCGGCCACGAGCCGTCGCTCTGCTGAAAGGCCACCAGCCCCAAGGCGGCTCGCTCCACCCGCTTCCACTCGACGGGGAGCACCTCGGCCAGGCGCACGATCTCGCCCAGCCCCAGCGCGCTCAGCCAGGGGTCCGCGGCCTCGCCCGGGTGGAGCGAGAAGCCGCCGCCGCCGGCCTCGAAGCGGCGCAGGCGCTCGGCGCCGGCGCGGGCGTGCTGCTCGGCCTCGGCCCGCAGCGCGGGGTCGACGCCCTCCTCGCGCGCCATGGCCAGCACCAGGGCGCTGGGGTAGGTCGCGGCGGTCGTCTGCTCGAAGCAGCCGGTCGGCTGGCGGGCCAAGCCGCGCAGGCTGAAGGCGGCCTCGTGGGCCAGCCCGGGGATCACCCGCAGCAGGAGTCGCCGCGGCGAGCGCAGCTCGGCCGCGCGCGGATCCAAACGCAGGGTCGCGATCCCCTCGGGGCCGCTCAGCTCGACGTTGTGGACCAGGCGCGCCTCGCGCTCGTTGGGGAGCACCGCGATCTCGACCTCGGCCGAGGCCTGCCCGCTGCCCTCGCCAACACGCACGCGCAGCCACGCGCGACCCGGGCGCAGCGCCCGCACGCGCAGGGGCCAGGCCACCGCCATCCCCTCGGCCACCGGCGCGCCGCGCTCGACCGAGAGCGCGGGGCCGGTGGCGCCCACCAGCTCGAGGTCGAGGCTGGCCGCGTCGCCGCCGGACCAGCCGACGCGCGCGCTGAGGTGGACCTCGTCCCCGACCCGCAGCCGCCCGGGCGCCCTCAGCGCCAGGGTCGGCGGACCGAGCTCCGGCTGGAGCGCGACCCCGCCCGCGAGCCCCGCCGCGCTCGGCTGCGCGGGCGGGTCGAGCTGCGCGACGCGCGAAGCCGGGGTGGCGGCCCCTCCGCCACCCAGGAGCGCGGCGCTGCCCGCGCCGAGCCCCAGGAGCAGCAGCAGGACCGCGACCGGAGCCGCCGCCGAGAGGACGCCCTCGGGCGCGGACTCGAGCGCGGCCTGGGCCGCGTCGCCGGTGACCTCGCGGGCCAGCTCCAGCACCTCGCCCGGGGGCGGCGGAGGAGGCGCGGCCTGGGCAGCGCCCTCGAGCGCGCCGCCGGCCAGCTCGTCGGCGACCTCCTCGAAGAGCCCCTCGGGCGGCTCGTCGACCTCGGGCAGGAGCGGCGCGCCGGCGGCCTGGGCGAGCAAGGCGCTCGCGGCCTCGGGGGCCGGGGCCTGCAGCGCCTGGCGCAGCAGGAGCAGCCCGGCGACCGCGCCCAGGTCGAGCGAGGGCTCGAGCCCCTCGCGCAGGCGCTCGATCCCGCGCCGAACCCGCGAGGACACGGTGCCCTCGGGGCAGCCCAGGATCCGCGCGACCTCCTTCAGGCTCAGCTCCTGCAGGTAACGCAGCGTGACCGCCTCGCGCAGCTTGGGGGCCAGGCGGGCGACCTCGCGCTGGACGACCTCGGCCTGCTCGCGCTTCTCGACGCCGAGGTCCGGCGCCAGCCGCTCGGGGCGCGCCGCCAGGGACTCGCGCGCGCGCCGGCGCCCCTCTCCGCGGCGATGGTTGCGGGCCACGTTGATCACGATCCGCAAGAACCAGGGCTCGAAGGGCCGCCCCGGCTGGAAGCGCTCGGCGGCCTGGAGCGCGCGCACGATCGCCTCCTGAGCCACGTCCTCCGCCGCGCCCGGGTCGCCGGTCGCCCCGAGGGCGACGCGATAGGCCGGCGCCCAGCAGCGGTCCAGGAGCTCGGCGACCGCGGCCTCGTCCCGCCGAGCCAGGCCGGCCGCCAGGCGAGCGTCCCCCGCGTGAGCGCTCGGGTCCAAGGGCTCGGCCGACTCGGGGTTGGATCGATCTCGTGAGGGCAAGCGCACCGCGTTCATTGAGGGCTGCCTCCTTCACCTGCGCTACCCCGCAGCGCCCCGGCGCCATCCCTCTCGCACCTAAGTGCCTTGCCTGCAACCACTTCAAAAAAGCGCGCCGGAAGCGCGCCCAAGGGGTGTGACGTAGGCAACCCTCCTTGGGTTGAGTGCTGTCCCCACTTTCCCGAACCGACCAGGGCGCCTCTCGGTGAGGCGCCCTGGCGTTCGTGTGGGGCTACTCGCCGGCCTCGAACTGCCCCAGCAGCTCGAGCAGGTCGGCGCGGAGCTCCTCCTCCTCGACCCGCTCCACGGCCGCCCGCAGCCGGTCGACCCAGGGAGCGAGGCCCTGACCGAGGCCGGTCAGGAGCTGGAGCGCGCGGGCGGCCAGGTGGTGGCGGTCCTGGCGCTCGACGAGCGACACCAGATCGGGCGCGGCGGTCTGCACGGCGACGGGGTCGCTCGCGACCACCTGAAAGGCCGACTCCACCAGCCAGCCCTGGCGGCCGCCGCAGAAGCTCGCGTCGGCGAAGGCCTCGCGCAGCCGGGCCAGGGCGAGCGGGTCCCCCGTGGCGCGGAAGGCGCAGATCGCCCAGGGGAAGTCGAGCGCGGCGCGCCCCTCGGCGCGGACCTCGTCCAGAGCAGCGACTCCACGCTCGGAGCGACCGAGGAGCTCGAGCGCGGTCAGGGTCGAGATCACGCGGACCCCCTCGATCTCGCGGGCCAGGATCCGCGCGATCGGGAGGTGCAGGTCGTGGTCCTCGTCGCGGAGCTGCTCGAGCAGGTTCAGCGCCCCTTCGCTCAGGTCGTCGTCGCCGTGCAGGAGGTAGGGCTCGAGCGCCGGGCCGAGCTGGGGCGGGAGCGGCGTCACGATTCGCCCCAGGCCGAGGGTGACCGCTCGCGCGCGGAGGGCGCCCGCCGGGAGCGGAGTGCTCAAGCGGGCCGCGACCAGCGCCGCCACGGCCGGACACACTTCGTCGTCGCGCGCCGCGCGCTGGAGCGCGGCCGCCGCGCCCGCCGAGCGCCCGCCGCGGGGGGAGTCGAGCAGCTCGAACCACTCGGACCAGGTCCGGCCCGCGCAGCTCCAGCCCCCGTCCTGGCCCGCCGCGACCAGCGCCTCGTAGCCGGCGCCCGGGTCCTGCGCGTAGCGCTCGAGCGCCTCGAGGAAGGGCCGCTCCGCGGCGGCCGCGACGGGCGGAGGACAGCCGAGCAGGTGGCG
>CALDQK010000138.1 GCA_937911525.1 uncultured bacterium | reverse complement strand
CCTTGGGCTCTTCGGCCTTGGGCTCCTCGGCCTTGGGCTCTTCGGCCTTGGGCTCTTCGGCCTTGGGCTCCTCGGGCATGGGCTCTTCGGCCTTGGGCTCTTCGGCCTTGGGCTCCTCGGCCTTGGGCTCTTCGGCCTTGGGCTCCTCGACCGGAGGCTCGGTCTTCTTGGGCTCCTCGACCGGAGGCTCGGCCTTCTTGGGCTCCTCGACCGGAGGCTCGGTCTTCTTGGGCTCCTCGACCGGAGGCTCGGTCTTCTTGGGCTCCTCGACCGGCGGCTCGGCCTGCTTGGGCTGCTCGCTGTCGAAGCCAGGCACCGGCGGGAAGGCGTCTTCGCCCGCGAGCGGATCCTTCGGCCCGCCTAGCTCTGGGGCGCCGCCCTCGCTGCCGTGGTCGTGACCGTCGTGGTCGTGCCCAGGTTCGTCCTCTTCCTCCGCCTCCTTGACCTTCGTCAGCGTGTCGTGCTTCGGACGCAGCTTGTCGAAGTCGCTGGCGGAGATCAGGTAGTACCAGTCCTGGAAGCGGCGCTGGAGCTGCTCGGCCCGCTCGGCCGCCTTCTTCTTGCCCGCCTCGTCGAGGTCCTTGGCGACCGCGTCGTTGACCGAGGCCTCCACGATCATGAAGCGCCGCACCTCACCCGACTCGCTGGGCGCGGTCGAGCCGAAGCGGAGCACGTAGCGCACGCCGTTCTTGAGGGCCACGCCGATCTCGCCCTGGTCCGAGTAGAAGGTGCCGCCGCCGCGCTGAGGCGGGTAGAAGCCCACCTCGAGCATGCTCGCGACCTCGCGCTTGTAGACGTCCTTGATCTTGAGCTCCTTGAGGATCTCGGTCATGCCGTCGATCACGCCCATGTCGGCTTCGCGGTCTGCGGCCATGCCTTCCACGAGCCACGCGTTGTCCTTCTGCCCGATCACGCTCACCTCGCCGGGCAGGATCTCGCCGGCGAGGCCGCGCGGCGTCTGGACCACGCGCAGGCGCGAGCGGTCGACCGTGACCGAGGTGATCTGGGCCACGTCGAGCTCGAGCAGGTCGGTGTGGATCCAGTCCTCGAACTTGGTCGAGAGCTCGAGGTCGAGCTTGGTCGCGTAGACCTCGCTCTCGCCCTGCTTGTCGGCCGTCATGCGGCGCACGTAGCGGAAGCCGCTCTCGCCGCCCTCGACTTCCTTGCCGAGCACGACGTCGGCGAGGACCTTGCCGCTGGCGTCGCTCATGCGGACGCGCCGCCCGCGGCCCTCGAGCGGCTTCTCGCTCGCCTCGGCCAGCGGGTTGACCACGCCGAGCAGCTCGTGGTCCTCCTCGCGGGTGGAGCGGAGCTGGGTCTTCTCGAGGTTCATCAGCGCGGAGGCGACCTTGCCGATCTTCTCCTTCGCGTCCGCCGGGTAGTTCTGCTTGCTGGGGATCCGCCACACGCCCTCGCGGAGCTCGACCTTGAAGGGCTTGAAGGCGTTGGTCGCCTCGTCCCAGTCGAAGACCTCGAGCGTCGTGGCCTGGCCGAGGTCGTCGAACTCGGGGAAGAAGCGACCACCGGCCGCCAGCTCGGGCGGCGGCGCCGAGGTCCCGAAGGGGTCCAGGGCGGTGATCAACACCAGCAGGAAGGTCACCCCCACGTAGCCGAGGGTGCGCATCATCTCGCGCTCGTTCACGAGGTCCTCCGTCGGGCGGGATCCATGGTCGTGCCTTCGAGGCTCGCCTTGCGCCAGAGCACCAGGCTGCCGAGCAAGAGCACGGGGACGACGGCCCAGCCGATCGCGCTCCAGAGGGTCGCGGTCTGCACCCGGCGCGTCTTGGCGAGGGCCTCGGTCTGGCTGAGGCGAATCAGGCTGGCCTTCTCGTCCTCGATCCGCTCCTTCTGGGCGTCGAGGCGGCGCTGCTCGCGCTCGCGAGCCGCGTAGACGAGCTGCTCCTTGGTCAGGCGGTCGAGGTTCTCTCGCTTCTCGATCCCCTCGACGACCTCGTCGAGGCGCTTCTGCGCCTCCTCGAGCTTCTTCTTGGCGTCGTCCTTGGCCTCCTCGGCCACCTTGCTCTGCTCGGCCTCGGCCGCCTTGCGCACCTCCTCGAACTTCTCGAGGGTCCGGTGCTTGGGGCGCAGCTTGCGCAGCGCGATGTAGGTGTCGTCGCCGGCCAGCCAGTCGATCGCGTTCGCGACGAAGGTCACGTTGTCGAGCTCGATGTTGACGTCGCTGCGGCCCTGGCGGCGCAGGTCGTAGAGGAAGTTGCTCGCGACGTCCATGTCGGCCACGACGACCGCCTTGAACTCGTCGGTGCTGCGCGCGCCCTTCTTGACCTGGCCCTTGTCGGCGCGCGCCGCGAGCTTGCCCTCGAGGGTCACGGCCATGGTCCGGCGCTCGCCCTTGCTCTTGTAGCTGAGGCCGCGCGGGTCCTTGGGCTGCACGCCCATGAAGGTCTCCTGGACCATGTCGCCCCAGGTGTGGAAGCCCGAGAGCGTGCGGGTCTGGAGCAGCGGGGTGACCTTGATCTGGTCGTCGCCGGCGTCGGCGAGCTCGCCGCCGTGGAGCAGGAGCAGCTCCTGCAGGCCCGAGGTGATCGGGTGGTCAGCGAAGCCCGAGGCGGCCTCCTTGTCGGCTGGGTCGGGCGGGGCCACGAACACGAACTCCTGGGGGAGCTCACGCCACTGGAGGTGCGGGTTGTAGGCGTCCCACACGACCCGGTCCTTGTGCCAGCGCAGGCCGAGGGCCGCCATGAAGCTCTCGACGTTGCCCTTGGGCTTGCTGGGCGGCTTGCGCTGCTGCTGGAAGGGGTTCTGCGAGCCGCCCGAGGGGCGCAGGGGGGCGAGGTCGAGGTTGAAGTTGGGGAAGGGGTCGCAGAGGAAGAGCGCCCGCCCGCCCGCGTAGAGGTAGTCGAGGACCCGGTCCATCTCCTCCTGGGGGAGGCTGCTGGGGAGGGGCACGACCAGCACGTCGATCTCGGTCGAGATCGCGGCGGTGCCCTCGACCTTCTGCACGTCGTATTGCTTGCGCAGGTCCTCGAGGACTTGCCAGTCCTGCTTGCTCTGCATGGTCTGGAAGTCGAAGCCGCCGAAGAGGTCGACCCCGCTCTTCAGCACGCCGACCTTGTTGCGCTCGAACTGCGCGACCGCGCCGATCGCGCGGGTCAGCTCGTACTGGATCGGCAGGCCGCGGTCGAAGAAGGGGATCTTCAGCTCGCGGGGGCCGCAGGTGAACACCATCCCGAGGAACACCTCGTCGCTGGTGTTGGCCGAGCGGCGCGTGACGGCGACCCGGCGCGGCTTGATCCCGAAGGCCTTCTCGGCGCGCTGGGCCTCCTCCGAGTAGAGCTCGGTGTCGTAGATCGCGACGCGGATCTGGTCGCCGCCGCGGGCGTCGAACTCGCGCAGCATCTTCTCGAGGCCGTCGCGCACCTCCTGGTAGTCCTCGGGGACCTGGGGCGAGAGCCAGGCCTGGACCAGGACGGGCGGGACCTTGAGCTTGCCGTCGTCGCCCTTGTCGAAGAGGCGCTGGATCACGGCCTGCGCTTCGGGGCGGACCGAGAGCAGCTTCTCGGCGGAGATATCGGCGCGGGCCGCGGCGCCCTCGGCCAGCACGACCAGGCACATGGCCGAGACGCCGACGCAGGCCAGGCGGATCCCGCCGTGGGCGGGGGCGGCCTTGTCGATCGTCCAGTGCCGCTTCCCGAGCACGTAGGCGTTGGCGTAGAGGCCGCCGATCGTGAGCGTCAGGAAGTAGAGCACGTCGGCCAAGGCGACCACGCCGTTGTTGCTCGCCTCGAAGCGCTTGAGCGTGCTCATCTCGTTCCAGACGCCGCCCAGGCGCGAGGCGAGGCTCTCGGTGGCGCTGAGGTCGGTCGCGACCGGGAGCAGGTAGGGCAGGAAGGGGACCGCCACGAACACGGCGCCCACCAGCCAGGAGGTCGTCAGGCCTTGGGTCAGGCACGAGCCCAGCAGGGCCAGCGCGATCGAGGCGCTGCCGAGGAGCAGGTAGCCGACGTAGTTGGCGAAGATCAGCCCCAGGTCCGGCGAGCCGAGGTAGGCGAGCACGAGCACGTTGCTGAGCGTGAACAGCAGCGCGACCGCGTAGACGCCCAGGCAGGCGAGGAACTTGGCGATCACGATCTCGTAGTCGTGCGCAGGCAGGGTCAGCAGCAGCTGGTCGGTGCCGCGGCTGCGCTCCTGGGCCCAGGCGGTCATGGTGATCGCGGGGACGAAGAACACCAGCAGCGCTGGGAACCACTCGTGGAGCAGGTCCAGGGTGGCCTGGTTGTTCGTGAAGAACTCGCCCGAGTTGGGGCGGAAGGCCGCGACCACGCTCAGGACCACGAAGGCCACCACGAACACGTAGCCCTTGAGGCTGACGAAGAAGCTGAGGAAGTCACGGCGCACGATCGCCGTCATGGTTTGGACGTGCATTGAGAGCCTCCTAGCGCGCGCCGGTGTGGGACGCGAAGGCGTCGTCGAGGTTGCCGGCGCCCTGCTCGCGCAGGTCCTCGACGCTGCCCTGGAACACGATCCGGCCCTTGTTGATGAACACCACGCGGTCGGCGATCGCCTCGACCTCCTGGAGGATGTGGGTCGAGAGCAGGATCGCCTTGTCCTCCGCGAGCTCGCGAATGATTCGCCGCACGTCGCGGATCTGGTTCGGGTCGAGGCCGCTGGTCGGCTCGTCCATGATCAGCACGTCGGGCTGGTGCAGGAGCGACTGGGCCAGGCCCACGCGCTGGCGGTAGCCCTTACTCAGCTTGCTGATCGGCTTGTTGACGACCGTGTGCAGGTCGAGGCGGTCGATCATGGTGTCGACGCGGCGGCTCAGCTCGTCCCCGCCCAGGCCGCGGGCGCTGCCGAAGAAGTTCAGCAGCTCGCGGGGCGTCATCTCGAGGTAGAGCGGACCGGTCTCGGGCAGGTAGCCGAGCTTGTGGGCGACCTCGATCCGGTTGTGGATCACCGAGAAGCCCGCGATCCGCGCCTCGCCCCGGTCGGGCGCCAGCACGCCGGTCAGCATCTTCATGGTGGTCGACTTGCCCGCGCCGTTGGGCCCGAGGAAGGCCACGACCTGACCCCGGCGGACCTCGAAGCTCACGTCCTCGACCGCCGTGAAGCGGCCGTAGTACTTGCACAGCTTCTCGGCCTGGATCAGGACCTCGCCCGTAGCGGCCTTCGACTCCTTGGCAGCAGCCTCGGGCTCGTCGTCGGCCTTGGGCTCGTCGTCGGCCTTGGGCTCGTCGTCGGGCTTGGGCTCGTCGTCGGCCTCGGGCTCTTCAGCCTTGGGCTCGTCGTCGGCCTTGGAGTCCTCAGCCGCGGTCTCGCCTTCGGCGTCGCTGGTCTCGGGGTCGGCCTTGGACTCGTCTGCGGGTGCGGCCTGCTCGACGGACTCGTCGGCGGCCTCGGCGCCCTCGTCTGGGGCGCGCGGCTCGTCGCTCATGCACCGGTCTCCTGGTTGGGTCGCGGAGGTTAGCAAGGATTGGGCCAAGTGCCTTGGGTCGAAGCACTTCTCGCTTGGGCGGCTCGTGACATTGACGTGACTGTCGCTTTGACAGCGCCTCGGTCAGAGAGACAGCCTGCCGGAGCAGGCCGACCCCTCAGTCCCAGCCGAGGATCAGCTGGCGGCTGCGGTAGAGGCGCCCCAGCAGGCTCGCCAGGACCATGCCGCCGCCGGCGACCTGCAGGCCGACCAGGCCTGCCCAGGCGAGGTGGCCCGCGCCAGCGCCGAGCTGGGCGCGCAGGACGCCTGGGAGCAGGAACACGATCGCCGCCACGCTGGCCCAATAGACGGCCCAGCTGAGCAGGATCAGCAGGTAGGTCCCGGGCGTCAGCAGCGAGGAGCGGACCACGATCGGCACGTAGAGCGCCGCGTAGACGCTGCGCAGCCGGGTCGCCGCCAGGACGGCCATGGGGAAGAGCAGGAACCCGACCAGGAAGAGGGCGCGGGCGGCGAGGCCCAGCCCGCCGGCGCCCTCCAGCGTGCCCAGCTGCCGGACGCGCGCGAGGAAGGAGCGCTGGACGCTCTCGGCGATCTTGGCCGGCTTGCGGTCGGGCGCGGGGAGCTCGCTGGCCACGAGGGCCTCGAGCGAGAGGAGGGTGTTCTGTCCGAAGCTGCGCTGGAGCTTGGGGTCGGCGACGGGCTTCGCGATGCGCTTGGCTCGCGCCACCAGGGAGCCCTGGGAGCTCGGCGCGACCGCCCCGGAGCCCCAGCCGAGGAGCGCGACGACCAGCGCGGGGGCCAAGAGCAGGGAGGCCGCGCCGGCGATCGCTGCGCTGCCAGCGAGCTCGCTGACCTCGGGCCAGGCCACGCGGTCTCGACCGGCGCAGGCGTCGCGGATCAGCTTGGTCCGCAGCGAGAAGAGCTCCAGCAGGGCCAGGAAGCAGGCCACGAGGCCCAGCGGCGGCGAGAGCTCGAGCAGGAGCAGCGCCAGGGTCACGATCACGGCGTGCACGATCGCGAGCGGGGCCCCGCGGAAGGGCAGCGTCAGCGCGCCAGGGAGCAGGGACGCGAAGGTGGGGTCGGGCGGGCCGCCCCCCGTGACCACTCCCCCCGGGGCAGGGGCGTTGCCGTCGATGTGCTTGCTGGCGCCGATCAGGGTCTGGTCGACGGGCGGCTTCTCGCGCCGCTTCCGCCGCTGGTTCTGGCGCACGCTGGCCTGGAGGGTCCGCTCGAAGGCGTGAATGCCCGACGCGCTGCGCGCGGTGCTCCCCGTGTCGGCCTTGGCGGGGGCCTTGTCCTTGGCCCGCTCCTTGGCGCCCTCGATCCGCTCCTTGAAGGTGCCGAGGATCAGGCCCGCGAAGCTCTGGTCCGCGGAGAGCTCCTCGCGCGAGGGCAGGGGTCCGGCGCCGGGCGCGTGGGACATGAAGACGAGCTGGGACTCCTGGGCCGAGGGGCCCTCGTCGGGCGGGGGCGGGGGCCGATCGAGGGGATCCAGCTCCGGCGCGGGGGGGCGCGGCGGCCCCGAGGGCCCAGGTCGACGAGGAGCGGGGGGTCCGGGCCGGCGGGGGGGCCTGGGGGCGTTGCCGGTCGGTCGGCGGGGCGGGCGCGGACCGGGGCGGCCCCGGCCTGATCCAGGGCCGGGGGGGCCCGGGCGTCGCGGAGGTGGTGGCTGGCCGTTCGCCATGCGTGCCTCTCCAGAGGCGGCGACGGTAGCACGGATCACGGCGGCCGGGACCAGCGCGGGCTCGCCCCGCGGGAGCTCAGCGAGCGGTGTCAGAGCACGACTTGTGTTTTTGATTTTCGCGATGACACCGCCCCTCCCCCCTCGCGTATTGCTCACTGAACGACGAAGGCAAGCGACAAACAACGCAAACCTTGGTCAGACGACGATCAGTCCAGATCGACCGGTTCATTGACAACTCGATCGTCTCGAGCGGGTGCGAGGGCGCCAGCTGATCACGCGATCAGCAGCGAGCCTCGGCTCCGGGTGCAATCCCCGGCCCCGCCATTCACGAGCGGACGTGGTGTAGCAGCAGCACGCGACTCTCCCAAGGTCTCAGCGCGGGTGCGATTCCCGCCGTCCGCTCCATGGATCCTTAGCTCAATCAGTAGAGCAGCCGGCTGAAGACCGGCAGGACCGGGTGCAAAGCCTGGAGGATCCACTCGCTGCGCTCCCATCGTCCAAGAGCGAGGACATCACTCTCCGAAGGTGAAGATCCAGGTGCGAATCCTGGTGGGAGTATCCGGTTCCCACGGCCCAAGAGCGAAGGCGCCACTGGCCTTCGATCTCTGGGCGAAGGTGGACACCCAGGTGCAATTCCTGGTGGGAACAACGATCACTGGGGCCCTGGTGAAACAGGATCACACGACTCCCGCAAAGTCGAATTTCGGGTGCAATTCCCGAGGGCTCCATCTGCAACGGCTCGTAGTAGAGAAGTAAGAACGCCGCTCTGATAAGGCGGAGAAGGTGGAGCGTTACCACCCGAGCCGATCGCGCTCCCAAACGGGAGCTCCATGCCAGGGAAGCTGAGGAAGCGCAGCGCACGGTTGTGGCCCGTGAGACGGCAGGTGCAAGTCCTGCTCCTGGTATCCGAATTCGTCGAACAACGAGCTGTGGCGCAGCTTAGTAGCGCGCTGGTCTGGGGGACCAGAGGTCGTGGGTGCAAATCCCACCAGCTCGATCGAACCCGATTCGTCTAAGAGCAGGACGCCTCTGTCACATAGAGGAGGCGGGGGTGCGACTCCCTCATCGGGTATGCAGGCCGCATGTGCAATCGACCTGCCCTCGTAGCTCAAGAGCAGAGCACTTCCCTGGTACGGAAGAGATCCGGGTGCGACTCCCGGCGCGGGCTTCAGCGGACCGACGACGCGCAGCCGCGAGCCGCCCCTCATAAGGGCGGGCGCGAGGGTGCAACTCCCTCCGTCGGTATCGACCCTCACTCGAGGGCTTCTTGGATCGTGAACCGGACCAGCGCGCCGGTGCCGCCTCGAAAGCGGTCAGACCCTCAGGGGTTGGGGTGCAAGTCCTCCGCGATCCGTCAGCCAAAACAGAACGGAGAGTAGCTCAGCTTAGTAGAGCGCTGGCTTCGGGTGTCAGAGGTCGCAGGTGCGAATCCTGTCTCTCCGATTTCATTTGGACGGTAAACCGGTCGAGCGCGCCGGGCCGCATTGCTAGTGCGTGAGTCCCCTCACGGGGTTGGGGTGCAAGTCCTCTGCCGTCCGTTCCGCTATCGGCCTTCTGTTGGCGAAGCGGGCCTGTTTCGGGGTGTAGTCTCGGAGCGAGACGCCTGCTTTGGGAGCAGGAGGCGGCGGGTGCGACTCCCGCCACCCCGATCCATAGATAGAGCTTGAACCGGACGAGCGCGCCGGCCGCGCCTGGAAAGCGTGCGGTGCCCAGCCGGGCATGGGGTGCAAGTCCCCCGAGCTCTGTGTCTCTTGCTTGTTCGTCTCTTGCTCGTCCGTCTCGTTCTTATCCCTGCCCTTGAAGCGTTGTTAGTGACGCACCTGCTTCGTAACCAGGAGAACCCGGTGCAACTCCGGGCGAGGGCTTCCATTGCTCCTGTAGCTCAGACAGTCAGAGTGCTGCCCTGTCACGGCAGAGGTCGCGGGTGCGAGTCCCGTCAGGAGCGTCGTCGCGCAGTGGAGCAGCTCGGTAGCTCGCGAGGCTCATAACCTCGAGGTCGGCGGTTCGAATCCGTCCTGCGCTAATCATTTCCGTCCGTAGGCAGGTAGAGACCCTGCGCCGGCTGTAACCCGGATGTCCTTGAGTGGGCCGTGGAGGTGCGACTCCTTCCGGGCGGATTTCAATGCTCTCGTAGCTCAATCAGAAGAGTGTCCGGCTGTCGACCGGGAGGTTGGGGGTGCAAGTCCCCTCGGGAGCGTCGCGGTGTGGAGCAGTTCAGTAGCTCGCCAGGTTCATACCCTCGAGTCGTGAGACCGGACCCTTCCGGCTCTGGATCGACTCGAGGAGGACACACAGGTCCGGTCTCACGATCTCGGCCCGCCCCTGGGGGCGGCAAGGCCGCCGCAGGCGGCCGCTGAAACAGAGCAGGTGCGAATCCTGTCACCGCTATCCAATTCTCATTGGCTCTCTAGCTCAATTAGTAGAGCACTCGGCTCTTAACCGAGGTTGTCTGGGTGCAAGTCCCAGGGGGGCTATTCGTTCGATCCGTAGGGAGACTCAGTTTCATCCGCGTGGCTGCAACCCACGAGACCCCGGTGCAACTCCGGGACGGATCTTCACGGCGCCGTGGTGTAGGCAAGTCAACACGTCAGGCTCTCAACCTGAAGATCGCGGGTGCGAATCCCGTCGGCGTCAACCGTATCAATGGGGCCTTAGCTCAGCAGGAGAGCGCTTCGCTGGCAGGGAAGAGGTCGTGGGTGCAATCCCCACAGGCTCCATCACGGCGCTGTGGTGTAGGTAGTCAACACGCCAGGTTCTCACCCTGGAGATCGCGGGTGCAACTCCTGTCAGCGTCAATCGAGACACAACGAAGGGGCCTTAGCTCAGGAGGAGAGCGCTTGTCTGGCAGACATGAGGTCGTGGGTGCGATTCCCACAGGCTCCAACATTCCGCTCTAGCTCAACAGTAGAGCGTCCGGCTGTTAACCGGGATGGTCTGGGTGCAACTCCCAGGGGCGGAGTATTAGAGGGGCATGAGGCAACAGAAGCCGCGCTGGTTCCAACCCAGTGAGTCCGGGTGCAAATCCTGGTGCCCCTGATCGTCGAGCCCGTAGCTCAGGAGGAGAGCGCTACGCTGACACCGTAGAGGGCGCAGGTGCGAAACCTGCCGGGCTCATGAACGCTGGAGTAGCTCAGCAGCAGAGCGTCGGGCTTCCAACTCGAAGGCCGCGGGTGCGACCCCCGCCTCCAGCTTCGAACACGCTGGAGTAGCTCAGCAGCAGAGCGTCGGGCTTCCAACTCGAAGGCCGCGGGTGCGATTCCCGTCTCCAGCTTCGATCAACACAATGCCCGCTGGTCTAAGAGTAGGACGTCAGGCTCTGAACCTGGAAGTCGAGGTGCGAATCCTTGGCGGGTAGTCAAGCTGGAGTAGCTCAGTTAGTAGAGCGTCGTTCTGCCAAGTCGAAGGTCGCGGGTGCAAGCCCCGTCTCCAGCTCTCGACCAATTTTGTATAGCTCGCTCGTCTAACAGTCAGGACGCCAGGCTTTGAACCTGGAGGACAGGGTGCGATTCCCTGGCGAGCCTCTCGAATCGAACACGCCCCCGTGGCCAAGCAGGTAAGGCACCCGGCTACGAACCGGAAGATCGTAGGTGCGAATCCTACCGGGGGTATCGACGCCGCCGTGGCGGAACAGCAGACGCGCTGCGCTCAGAACGCAGTGCCCGCACGGGCGTGGGGGTGCAAATCCCTCCGGCGGCATTCTGATTGGGGTCGTGAGCGAGGCGGCGCGGTGCTCGTAGACACGAGAAGCGCGTCGCTCCGGGGTGGAAAGGCCGCACCTTCCTCCGCCGCCTCGCTCACGACCGTGACCCGCTCTGGCGGAAGAGCAGACGCGCCTGGTTCAAACCCAGGTGCCCACTTGGGCGTGAGGGTGCGAATCCCTCGGGCGGGATCAACAAAGACAACCAGCGCTGCCGTGGCGGAACTAGCAGACGCGCCAGCTTGAGGGGCTGGTGCCCGTACGGGCGTGGAGGTGCAAATCCTCTCGGCAGCATTTCTGAGCCCCCGTGGCCGAGCAGCGAGGCAGCCGTCTTCTAAACGGCAGAACCCGGGTGCAACTCCTGGCGGGGGCAATCGACGCTCCCGTGGCCGAGCAGCGAGGCGCCCGTCTCCTAAGCGGGTCTACCCAGGTGCAACTCCTGGCGGGAGTATTCCGCGGCCCGTTGGTCCATGCAGTAGGACGAGGGGCTTTCAATCCCTCGGACCGGGTGCAAGTCCCGGACGGGTCATGCCGCAACGCTTGGACTCCACCAACCATCAGGGAGGAGTCCCTTGGAGTCCGTAGCTCAACCAGCAGAGCACCTGGCTTTTACCCAGGGGGTAGAGGGTGCAACTCCCTCCGGGCTCAAACCTTACGACACAGACGGTCCGGTAGTCTAACCAGCAACGGCGCTGCCCTCAGACGGCAGAGTTCCGGGTGCAAATCCCGGCTGGACCATTGAGCTGATCACGAGTTCCACCTCGCCAGCTCGGCTCGACTCCTCGGAGCTCGAGCCTCTCGGCCCGGTAGTCTAATCAGCAACGGCATCGCGTTGAGTGCGCGAAGTTCTGGGTGCAAATCCCAGCTGGGTCATGGATCGAGACGATCGAGAAACACGAGAAGCCGGCCTTCGGGCCGGCTTCTTTCGTTGGTTCCCGGTGCGGATCAGGGAACGAAGAGCTCCGGAGTGAAGAGCTCCGGAATGAAGAAAACCGACCCCCCGAAGGGAATCGGCTCTTCTTAGAGAAGCAGGCTTCTCTGATACACCGCCAGGGACTCGAACCCCGAACCCGCTGGTTAAGAGCCAGCTGCTCTACCGATTGAGCTAGCGGTGCTCAACAGGGCCAGAGTATAGGCCCGGGCCGGAGGCTGGCAAGCCTCACGATGGCCGGGTTCAAGTCGTTTGCGCACCGTGGCGCAGCACGTAGTTACGCACCAGCTCCTCGAGGACCTCGCGCTGGCTGCGCTCCTCGACCTCGCAGGCCTCCCGGAAGGCTTCGACCAGCTCTCCGGGCAGCGAGGCGCCCACTCGGCGCTTCTCGCCACCGAAGCGGCGGACCTGGGCGGCGGTGCGGGGCGGCGGGGCGCTGCGGAGCAGCTGGCTGAGGACGTCGCGGGTCGGGCGGCTCATGCGGCTGCCTCCTGCCCCGCCTCCTCGCTCAGGCCGAGCTCGTCGCGGCCGAGGAAGTCGAGGACTTCGTCCAGCAGGCGGTCGCGCTCGGTCTCGGCGGCCCGGCGGGTCGAGCGGGGGAGCGCCGTCAGGCCGGCTTCCCCGAGGCGCCGGTAAGCGCTGCGCTCGCTGATCCAGGTGCGCGCTACGGGCCAGCCCAGCCGCTCGACCACGTCGAGCAGCTCCCGGCTGAGCACCTCGCGCAGGTCGACCTTGTTGGGCACGATCAGGGTCCGCGGCAGGCCCTCGCGCAGCTCCTGGGCGCGGCGGATCACCGTCAGGGTCGCGGGCAGGGTGCGCAGGTCGAAGGCCGAGGGCACCACCGGGACCAGCGCGACATCCGCGATCGCCATCGCGGTGTTGAACTCGACGCCGATCCCCGAGGGCAGATCGAGCAGGGTCAGGCCCTCGCTGCCCCCCAGGCGGCGGAACTGGGTCGGGAACACCTCCCGCGCCAGCGGCAGGCGGCCCTCGCTGCGCTCGGCCAGCGCCGCCAGCGAGGCCTGGCGGTCGCCGTCGGCCACCTCGAGCGGCACGCCGCGGGCCTTGAGCCCCTCAGCCAAGAGCGCGGCCAAGGTGGTCTTGCCGACGCCTCCCTTCTCGGACGCTAGGCACACGAGCATGGTCTTCCTCCTCTCACTCTCTCGGTTGGGAGGCGCGCTTGTCTTGAGGACGACCTGGCACGGCCTTCGCAATTGGGCTGGGTCAGCTCGCCCGCACCAAGCGAGCGCTGGACTTGAGCCGAGGGAGGCGTGAGGTGACCAACGGAACGTGCAAGACTCGACGCCTGGGCTACCCGGCATGCCTGCTGCTCCTGGCCATGTCCTGCAGCACCGGCTGCGTGGGCTTTCAGGTGGGCGAAAGAATCCTCCCCGAGAGCCTGCAGGAGGAGCTCCCCGCCACCAGCGCGACCTTCGCGACGGGCTTCGCGCTGGGAGGCGTGCCGACCTTCGTGGGGACCCTTCCGCTCACGCTGCCCATGGCCCTGGTGGCCGAGGGCGACGAGGGGTTCGGGATCCTCTTGGCGCCGGCCGGGGCCGTCGGCGCGCTCACTGGAGGCGCGCTGGCCCTGCCCGTGCTGCCCCTCGAGCTCCTGGTCGTCCGGCCGCTGGGTGGCCTGATCAAGGGCCTGCGCGGGCGCCGCTACCGGCCCGAGCCCCCCGACCCCCACGAGCAGGCTCGCCGTGAGCGCAGACGGCGCAAGGCGCTCCGGGCCGAGGCGGAGCGCACGCGCGAGCTGCGGCGTCAGCAGCGTCAGGCCAAGCCCGAGCCGGCGCGGGCCCGCGAGGCGGCGCTCGTCCAGAGCCCTCCCTCCCTCGAGCTGCAGGCGGGGCCCGCCCGCAGCGAGGTCAGCGGGCCGCCGGTCGAGGCGGGGCCCGTCGAGTGGCCGGCTCCCGGCTCGCCGACCGCTTGCCCCACGTGCCAGCACCTGCCCTGTCCCGCTTGCGGGCACCTCCCCAGCGAGGCGCCGCTTCCCCCTTGGGAGCTGCACGAGTCGCGCTAGCGCTGCGCGAAGCCCAAGGGCGTGCGGCGCGCGAGCCCCCAGAGCAGGAGCTCGCCCAGCGCGCGCGAGACCTCCTCGACGCTGAGCCCGCTCCGCTCGCTCAGCTCGAGCTCGCTCAGCTCGTCGCGCTCGAGCTGGGCCAGCACGCTCGCGGCGGCGGGCTCGAGCTCGTGCTCGGGGTCCGGCGTGTCGCTCACGCCGTCGAGGAGCTCGAGCACGTCCCGCGCGCAGGTCACGAGGTGCGCGCCGTCCTTGAGCAGCTCGTTGGTGCCCTGCGCCAGCGGAGTGAGCACGTCGCCCGGCACCGCGAAGAGCTCGCGTCCCTGCTGGAGCGCGAGCTCCGCCGAGAGCAGCGCGCCGCTGCGCGGGCCTGCCTGGACCACGACCACCCCCCACGAGAAGCCGGTCACCACTCGGTTGCGCTGCGGGAAGGTGTGTCGGCGAGGCGGGGCGTGAGCCGGGAGCTCGCTCAGGAGGGCGCCGCGCTCGGCGATCCGCTCGGCGAGCCCCAGGTTTCGCCGCGGGTAGACGTGCGAGAGGCCGCTCCCCAAAACGGCCCAGGTGCGGCCGCCCGCCGCCAGGGCGCCCTGGTGGGCGGCCGTGTCGATCCCGCGCGCCAGGCCGCTCACGACGGTGACCCCGGCGGCCGCGAGCTCGAGGCCGAGCTGGTAGGCGACCTCGCAGCCGGCGGGCGTGGCCCGGCGGGCCCCGACCACGGCCACGCGCCGTTCGTCGCCCCCGAGCGTGCCGCGATAAGAGAGGAGCTGGGGCGGGTCGTCGATCGCGCCCAGCTCCGCCGGGTAGGCGGGGTCCTCGGGCACCAGCAAGCGGTGGCCGGCCGCGCGGTGCTCGGCCAGCTCGCGCTCGGCGGCTCGCGCGGGAGCAGGGTCGCAGAGCACGCGGGCCAGCCGCGTCGGCACCCCCCGCGCGCGCAGGGCAGGTTCGTCCAGGCGGAAGAGCGCGCTGGGCGGTCCACAGCGCTCCTCGAGCAGCTTGGCCGTTCGCGCGCCGACGCCCGGCGTGCGCGCCAGGCGCAGCCGCGCGAGGAGCGTCTCCTCAGGGACGGGGGCCTCGGGCTCGGTCACGTTCACCTCCATGGGAGGCGCCGCGCAATCCGCGGGCCCGCGAGCCTGCGCGCTGAGCAGGGGACTTGTGTTCGCGCTGGGGGAGCGCTTCCCGAAAGGGGCGCGCGCCAGGCGCTCAGGAGACCTGAGTCATAGCGCCTGGTGCGCCAAGCCCGTGCTCAGGCGGGAGCTAGCTCGAGCGCTCGCTCTGGCATGAGACTTGTCGCGCGCTGCGCGCGCTCTGGCATGAGCTTCGTCG
>CALDQK010000137.1 GCA_937911525.1 uncultured bacterium | reverse complement strand
CTCCGCCTCGGCGCGCCGCTCGCGGCGCAGGTGGGCGGCGAAGATCACCCCGCCGATCACGCTCAGGAGCACGCACACCAGCGCCGCGATCCCCCAGGGCGTGATCAGCCAGCCCAGCGCCTGCCGACCCAGCCGGGCCACCGGCGACACCCCGCGCGCCTCGACCGACTCCCCCGCCAGGAAGCGGTCGAGGTCCCGGGCGAGGTCCTCGGCGCTGGGGTAGCGGTCGTCCTGACGCTTCTCGAGGGCGGTCAGCACGATCCGGTCCAGCTCGGGCGGGAGCTCTGGGACCAGCTTGCTGGGTGGGTCAGGGATATGGGAGCGGATCCGCTGCTGGAGCTCGAAGAAGTTGCCGGCCTCGATCGGGAGCTTCCTGGTCAGGCCTTCGTAGAGCACGACCCCCAGCGCGTAGACGTCGGTGCGGCGGTCGATCGCGCTGGGGTCGCCGCGCAGCTGCTCGGGCGCCATGAAGAGGGGCGTCCCGACCAGGTCTCCGACCTCCGTCAGCGAGCTGCGTCCGAGGTCCCGCGCCAGGCCGAAGTCGGCGATCCGCGGCGTCCCGCTCTTGTCGAGCATGATGTTGTGCGGCTTGACGTCGCGGTGAATGATCCCCTGCTCGTGGGCGTAGTGCAGCCCGCGCGCCACCTCGGCCACGATCTCGAGGAAGCGCGCGCGCGGCAGCTCGTGCCGCACCTCTTGCAGCTCGCGGCCCTCGACGAAGTCCATGGTGTAGAAGGGCAAGCCGCCAGCGTCCTCGCCCACGTCGTGGATCTGCACGATCGCGGGGTGGCGCAGCCGCGCGACCGCCTCGGCCTCACGCCGGAAGCGCTGGCGGGCGTCCTCGCTCGCGTCGGGGCGCAGGCGCTTGAGCGCCAGGGTTCGCCCCGTCTCGTCGGTGACGCGGTAGATCACCCCCATGCCGCCGTGCCCGGCCTTGGCCAGGACCTTGTAGCCGCCGATCTCGTCGGGCAGGCGGGCGGCCTCGAGCTCGGCCGAGGGCTCGCCCGAGTCGCGCTGGGTGTGCGGTCGCTCGCTCCCGCGGCGCTTGCGTCGCGACGAGGTCCGCTCGCGGCGCTGCGTCTGGTCGGCGTTGCGCCCGCTGCTGTCGCGGCGCGTGTCGCGTCCGCGCCGGCGGGAGGCCGGGACCCGCTCGCTCTCGACCGCCGGGTTGCGCTTGCCGCAGCGGGCGCAGCGCGCGGCGCGCAACAGGACCAAGGGCGCACCGCAGCCACGGCAGGGGCGCCGCGCCTCCTCGAGCAGCTCTCGCAGCAGGAGGAAGTCCTTGGGCGCGATCACCTTGGCCCGGATCAGCGCCTGGCCGGCCTCGCTCAGGGAGGGCTGCGCCCCCAGCTCGGCGAGGGCCTCGCGGACGATCTTCCGCCGCGCCGGGTCCCGGCGCAGGATCAGAGAGGCGAGCAGCAGGCCGTCCGAGCGCACGCCACAGGATAGCCCCTCCGCTGGCAGCCGAGCAGGGCGCGGGGCGGAACACCCAGCGGGGAACCGACCCGCCCGGCGCGACGTGTCATGCTCTGTCGGGCGAGGCCGCGCGCCTCCCCTCCCCCCGAGCGAGAGATCCCATGAAGCCCACGCTGCTCCACCTCTGCCTCGCCCCCTGCGCCTTGCTGGCTGCCTGCGCGAGCCCCGAGCCGCAGCCTGCTGCCCCGGAGCCGACCCAAGCGAGCGCTCCGGGCGCCAGCGAGTCGCCCGCTCCGCCCGAGCGAGCCGTGGCCCTCGAGGACATTCCCCACCTCGACGAGGTGCTCGGCGCCGCCTTCTCACGCGCCGGCGTCGAGAGCCTGTTCCGGGCCGAGCGCCTCGAGCTGCACGGGATCATCTGCGAGCGCGAGGCGGATCCAGGCGAGCCCTACCTGTGCGAAGCGTTCCCCTTCCCGATCCGCAGCACGGCCAAGCTCACTACCCCCGCCAGTCGAGCCGAGGTCCTGGGCGCCTTCTTCGCGGGCGTCGCCGCGCCCGGGCCCCTCGCCATGTGCTTCGAGCCCCACCACGCCCTGGTCGCGACGACCGGCGACGAGCAGATCGTGATCCAGATCTGCTACTCCTGCGGCCAGTATCAGATCGACAAGGGCGAGCAGAGCCTCGGCAGCGGCGCGATCGGCGAGGCGGGCAGCGAGGTCCTCAACCGCGTCCTGGGTCAGACCCACACGGTCCCCCCTGGCGAGCTCGAGGGCCGGCCCCTGGCCTACTGGCTCGAGCGCTTCCGCGCCGGCGTCGGCAAGGCGGAGCCGAGTGAGCTCGAGGAGCGCGCCGTGGACCTGATCGACGACTGCCTGACTTCGGGCGAGCTGCCCCAGGCGGAGCTGCGGCTCGTCCTGGCCGCCCAGCGCGCCCGCCTCGAGCACGACCGCAGCGCGGTGTGCGCCGTGCTCCAGCGCACGATCAGCGACTCGCGCCACGAGCCCGCCCGCCGCGAGGTCTTGAGCTGGGTCGCCGAGCTGGCCCAGCGTCCGCCGAGCAACTCGGCCTACCGCGCCCGCTTGCTCGAGCTGGCCGACGCGACCTGGGACCTGCTCAGCGAGCCCCTGCCCGAGCCCCCGCTGACCGAAGAGCAGCGCCAGGCCGGGGTCATGAGCTTCGACGAGGAGCCGACGGCCAGCCCCGAGCTGCGCGCCCTCGCCCGCAAGACCCTGGCGACCTTCCGCTGGGCGCCCGCGGACCAGATCGCCTGGTGGCACGAGGAGGCCGCCGCCGTCGAGGACCCCCAGCTGCGCAAGCAGCTCCTCCTGGCGCTCAAGCCCCTCCCCCGCGCCAGCGACTAGCCCGCATCCGTCACCAAGACCTGAGCTCTTCGCGCTAGAGGGCGCTCACGGCGCGGCCTGGAGCTCACCCGAAGCCAGCCGACGAAGTGACACCATGAATCAGAAGATCCCGATAGGGATTGTCCGAAGGACTGGTGACGGAGGGGGGCCCGCAGGCATGACCTGGCTCGCGGGTCCGGCGAACACGCCCTCTCGTGCATGAACAGCGGTCTAGCGAGCCAGGTCGTGCCGAGGACGGCCCAGGATGATCCTAGGCCGCAGCCGTCTCCACCGAGAACGAGGTGGTGACGGATGCGGGCTAGGGCCGAGCGAGGCGGCTCCCGCGCCATTCATGTCGAGGGTGGGTCACAGGCGTCGACGCGGGACAGCGCTGACGACCTCGGGGTCGCTGCCTGCAGGGTCTGGCTTGGGCACGGCGCGTGCGGCGGAGGAGGCTGAGGAGGAAACCATGCCCCAGCCCATTCACTCCCCCCTGCCGGGTGCAGCACAGCAGGATCCCCCAGGCGTCCCGCGAGAGGACCCCCCCGGCGTCCCGCAGCAAGACCCGCCCGGCATCCCGCGACAGGACCCCCCAGGCGTCCCGACCCAGGATCCCCCAGGCGTCCCTCAGCGGGCCCCCTCGCCGCAGCCAACTCCCGACCCACCTGCCCCGCGGCCCAGCCCGATCGTCGAGCGCGAGCGCCCCCAGGGCGAGCCGGTATGAGCGGAGAGCACCCGCTCACCGGCGGCCTGACTGGCCTCGAGCGCGCGCTTAGCGACGCAGACGAGGCGCAGCGCTGCTGGGCCAAGGTCAACCCGAGCCAGCGCGGCTGGTCGCTGTTGGCGCTCGGACGCTGCCTCCGCGAGCGCCGCGACCGCCTCGCCGAGCTCTTGCTCTCCGCGCGCCCCTGCACGCTGCCGGAGGCCCACGCCGAGGTCGAGTTGGCGGCCCTCCTGTGCGAAGACGCGGCCTCGGCGG
>CALDQK010000136.1 GCA_937911525.1 uncultured bacterium | reverse complement strand
AGAAGAAGTCGGCCAAGAAGAAGTCGGCCAAGAAGAAGTCGGCCAAGAAGAAGTCAGCCGCCAAGAAGAAGTCGGCCAAGAAGAAGACGGCCAAGAAGAAGTCGGCCGCCAAGAAGAAGTCAGCCGCCAAGAAGAAGTCGGCCGCCAAGAAGAAGTCGGCCGCCAAGAAGAAGTCGGCCGCCAAGAAGAAGACGGCCGCCAAGAAGAAGTCGGCCGCCAAGAAGAAGTCGGCCGATAAGAAGACGGCGAAGAAGAAGGCGGCCAAGAAGAAGGAGCAATCGCCGGACGAGGCGATCCTGGCCGACGTGCTCCGCTGCCAGCGGCTGGGCGACTTCGCGACGGCCAGCCGGCACCTGGCGGCCTTCCAGGAGCGCTACAAGAACGACCTCCGCTATTGGGTCTACCTGGGCAACCTGGAGCGGGCCGCTGGGAATCGCAAGAAGGCGCTCGAGGCGTTCCGATCAGCGCTGCGCCGTGACCGCAACTACGTGGATGCCCTCTGGTGGCGCGCCGAGCTCCACCTGAGTCACCCCGACAAGCCGGAGCTCAAGGACGCGCGCAAGTGCCTCAACCAGATCGTCAGCACCTGCGGTCGCAAGCGCGATCCTGAGTCGACGGCCTGGACGAACAAGGCCAAGGATCGGCTCAACTTCTGCGAGAGCCGGCGCTACGCGCTGGATTCGCGGCAGGTCCTCACGACCAAGGGCGGACCCAGCAAGGGCCAGCTGAAGAAGGCGCATCGCCTGCTCCAGAAGGCGCTCAAGGCCTACGAGGAGGACCCGCGCAACCACATGAGCCTGGGCAGCGTCGAGCTGATGCTGGGCGACCCGGACGCGGCCGTCCGGCACTGCCAGCGCGCGATCGAGCTGAACCCTGGCTACGCGCGCGCATATCTGGTCCTGGGGCACGCGTATCGCGAGCTGGGCAAGCTGCGGCTCTCGGTGGACAGCTACCTGGAGTGCATCGAGCAGGACACCTATCAGCGCGACACCGCCGAGGCGTGGAAGTTCCGGCGGGAGGTCGAGCACGAGCTCGCCCAGGTCCGGCGCAAGGTCTACGCAACCCTCGCTCGCCGAGCGGGCGAGGACGGCCAGGTGGAGCCGCTCGAGCTCGCGAGCCTCAAGGATCAGCTCAGCGTGCTGGAGGGGATCGACGTGGCCGCGGCCGACCTCGCCCTCGACGAGCACGGCCACTACGCGCTCACGGGCTACGGCGAGCGGAGCACCCTGCGGGCGATCGCGGGCCCGGAGGGCCTCGTCGTCGAACGCGTCTAGGAAGAGCGCGGCTGCGCCGCGTCTTCCTAGATGTGGGCGGGCGGGGGGCTTGCTCCGGCCCGGGGGGGGCGTGGGTTCGGCGAGGGGTCGCTGCGCGTGCGCAGGCGATTTTGCTGAGGGCGTTCTCCCGAGAGGCTGTCGCAATACCGAGATGCACGTTCACGTTGGCGCTTATTCGATTACTGAGTGCTGAATGCTGAATGGCTGCCGCCATGTCGAAGCCTCCAAGGCAGCCATGGCGCTCGGGAAGCACGCGACAGCCGCTCAGCATTCAGATTCAAAGTTGCAGCCGGTGTCCTTGACCTCTCGGTTCTGCAACAGCCTCTCGACCCCGGACGCCGATTGACCGTGCTCCGGCGAGGGGTCGCTGCGCGTGCGCCAAGTCGCCCTCAACACTCCTTCCGCTTCCGGACATCATCCCCAAGATTCGACTTCGGTCGCGCAGGGCCTTCGCGCCGACCCTCCTCCTCCCGCAACCGAGCAAGCCCTCCGCTCCCGGAGCATCTAGGAAGACGCGGCGCAGCCGCGCTCTTCCTAGACCTGGAGCGGATCCTCGCTCTCGTCCACGTCCTTGCTCCGCTCCAGCACGGGCGCGACGACCTCGCTCAGGTAGCTGCGCACCTGGAGCGGGGCCATGCCCACCAGCTCGGCGGGCGCGCAGAGGGCGTCGAAGGCGGCTTCGTCGAGGTCGAAGCGCTCGTCGGCGCAGACCGCGGCGCGGAAGGCCGCGCCAGGGTCAGCCGCGGGGCGGCTGCGGACCGCGTGCTCGCGGAGCACTTCGTGGAGCTCCTGGCGGTCTCCGCCGGCGGCGACGCCGCGCACGAGCAGCTTCTCGACCGCGAGGAAGGGCGCCTCACGCGCCAGGCGGGCCTCGACCACGGGCAGGTCGACCTCGAGGCCGCGGACCAGGTCGGCGGCGGCGCGCAGGACTCCGTCGGCGGTCAGGAACATGTCGGGCAGGACCAGGCGGCGGGCGGCGCTGTCGTCGAGGCTCCGCTCCAGCCACTGAACCGCGGCCGTCTCGGCCAGGACGGCGCGCTGGTGGCTGAGCAGGCGCGCCAGGGCGCAGATCCGCTCGGCCTTCATCGGGTTGCGCTTGTAGGGCATGGCCGAGCTGCCGACCTGACCCTTGCCGAAGGCCTCGCGCAGCTCGCCCGTGTGGCAGAGCAGGCGCACGTCGCGGCCTAGCTTGCCGAGGGTCACCCCGACGCCGGCCAGGGTGTCGCCGAGCTGCGCCTCGAGCTTGCGGGGCGCGGTCTGCGCGGCGAGGGCGACGCTGGCGGCGAAGCCGAGCTTCTCGGCGACCTTGCGGTCGAGGGCTCGGACCTGCTCGGGGTCCCCGCCGAAGAGGGCGAGGAAGCTGGCCTGAGTGCCGGTCGTCCCCTTGGCCCCTCGACAGGTGAACCCGCTCAGGCGGCGCTCGACCTCCTCCAGGTCCCACACCGCGTCCTGGAGCCACAGGGCGGCGCGCTTGCCCGCGGTCACTGGCTGCGCCGGCTGGAAGTGCGTGTAGCCCAAGGTCGGGCGCTCGGCCTCGCGCTCGGCCAGCGCGGCCAGGGCGCGGACCAGGCGGACCAGGCGGGACCGGATCTGGCGGAGGGCCCGCAGCTGGATCAGGTTGTCCGCGTTGTCGGTCACGAAGCAGCTGGTCGCGCCGAGGTGGATCACGGGCGCGCCCTCGGGGCACACCTCACCCCAGGCGCGGACGTGAGCCATCACGTCGTGGCGGGTCACGGCCTCGATCTCGGCGACGCGCGCGAGGTCGATCTGGTCGGCCGTCTCGCGGAGCGCGGCGACCTGCTCGGGGCTGACCGGGGCGCCGAGCTCCTGCTCCGCCTCCGCCAGGGCGATCCAGACGTCGCGCCAGGCGCGGGCCCGGGCGTGGGGGCCGAAGAGCGCGGCCATGTCACGGCCGGCGTAGCGGCGCACGAGGGGGCTGGTCCAGTCGACGTCTTGATCGCTCATGGGGCCGAACTTAAGCCAAGGCTGGGACCCGTCAGCCGCCAGGTGGGGAAGAACTTGAAGGGCCGACAGCTGCCTGCCCTCGGGAGCGTCCGCTCAGGTAGCCGGTGCTATACTCCGCGCCCTCGGTCCCGAACAGGCCCCAGAGATCGCCTCTTTCCCCCCTCTCCGCTCAGGATTGCCGTGCTCCACCCCTTCGAGCAGAGCGTGCTCCGCCACGCCCTCGCCCTGCTCCCGCCTCGCGGGGGGCAGCGGGTGGTCGTCGCCGTCTCGGGCGGGAGCGACAGCACGGCGCTCTCGTGCGCGCTGGCCAGCTGCGCGCCTCGCCTGGGGCTGGAGCTCATCGTCGCTCACCTCGACCACGGCTGGCGCTCGCCGGCCGAGGGGGCCGAGGAGGCCGCGGCGGTAGCCGCCCTGGCCGCCGAGCTGGACCTCCCCTGCGTGAGCGAGCGGGTCGAGGCCACCTCCTGGCAGGGCTCGCGTGAGGCGGGCGCGCGCAAGGCGCGCTACGCCTTCCTGGGACGCGTCGCCGCAGCGCACGGCGCGGCGGCGATCGCGCTGGGGCACACCCGCGACGACCAGGTCGAGACGATCCTGCTGCGCGCCCTGCGCGGGACCGGCCTGCGCGGGCTGGCAGGCATGCCCGCCAAGCGCTCCCTCTCGGCGAGCCAGGCAGGGATCTCGGTGGTGCGGCCCTTGCTCGAGCTGGGGCGCGCCGAGGCGCGCGACTACCTGCGCGCGCGCGGCCAGCGCTGGCGCGAGGACCCGAGCAACGCCGAGGACGGCGCTACGCGCAATCGGCTCCGCCACGAGGTGCTCCCGCTCCTGCGCGAGCGGATCAACCCGCGCGCGGACGACGCCCTGCTCCGCCTGGCCCGCCAGGCGCGACGGGCGACGCGCGGCCTGGGTCAACGCGCGCGCGCGCTGCTGGCCCAAGGCCTGACCCTGACCTCCCTGCGCGAGGCCGAGGCGGCGGTGCGCGGCGAAGCCCTCTCGCGCTTCCTCGAGCGGCACGCCCCGGGCCAGGTGGCTTTCCGCCACGTCGACGGCCTGGAGAGGCTGGTCCAGCGCGGCAAGGGCGCGCTGACGCTCCCGGGCGGGACCCGGATCGGCGTCCGCGACGAGCGCCTGAGCGTCCTGAGCAGAGGCGGGGCCAGCCCCGCTCCCCGACTAGAGGCGCCGCTGGCGCTGAGCGCCCCCCTGACCCTGGCGGTGCCGGGCGCGGTCGACGACCCCGCCGGCCTGCGGATCGAGGCGCGGCTCGCGCCCGTTCCTCCCGCCGCCGAGTGGCGGACCGACCCCGCGCAGCGCGTGCTGCTCGACGCCGAGCGCGTCGAGGGCCAGCTCGCGGTCCGCCGCCGCCGCCCTGGCGACCGCTTCTGGCCGCTGGGTGCGCCGGGGACCCGAACTCTGAAGAGGTTCTTGATCGATCAGAAGGTCCCGCGCGCATCGCGGGACGCCATCCCGGTCGTTACGAGTAATGATCGGCCGGTTTGGATCGTTGGGCTTCGGATCGACGAGCGATTCAAGGTGACCCCCTCGACCGTCAAGGTCCTCGAGCTGCGAGCCTGTCGCGCGGCGAGTGGGGAGAAGAAGGGCGAACGTGACGGATAACGCCAACCCCGAGAACGAGATGACGAGCTCCACCACCGAGGCCGCGCCGGCAGAGACCGCGACGGCTGAGGCTCCTGCTGCTGAGGCCGCGGAGGCTCCTGCTGCCGAGGCCGCGGAGGCTCCTGCTGCCGAGGCCGCGGAGGCTCCTGCTGCCGAGGCCGCGGAGGCTCCTGCTGCCGAGGCCG
>CALDQK010000135.1 GCA_937911525.1 uncultured bacterium | reverse complement strand
TCATCTCCGAAACGCGAAGGAGCTGTCGCGCAGCGCGACAGCTCCTTCCTACGTCCGGGCACGACTCGGGATTCCGGTCGGGCCGACCTAGACCTCGTTGATCGTCAGGTAGACCAGCGTCTGGTTGAGCAGCTGGTAGGCGATCTCACCGAAGGTGAAGGGCCACGTCAGCTCGCCCGTGCGGGCGCCGTCCAGCTTGCTGTGCAGGTAGTTCAGCACGCAGTTGCAGGAGTAAGGCGCCGCGCCGGTGTCCTTGGGGACGCGTGAGAGGAACTCCTGCTCGTAGTCACCCACCGCCGCGGCGTGGCCAGTCCAAGCCACTCGTGCAAAGGGGACGAGGCCGTCGTGTCGCGACGGCCTCGCAGGCTCCGAACTGGCTGGAACTGGCTGCTAGGGCGTCTCGCCGCGCAGGAGCTGCTTGGCGATCGTCTGCAGCTGCATGTTCGTCGTGCCTTCGTAGATCTGGCCGATCTTGGCGTCGCGATAGAACTTCTCGACGGGGTACTCGCGGGTGAAGCCGTAGCCGCCGAAGAGGTTCACGGCCTCCGACGCGACCCGCTCCGCGGCGCGCGAGGCGAAGAGCTTGGCGTAGCAAGCCTCGGTCAGGAAGTCCTGGCCGTTGTCCCGCCGGCGCGCGGCGTCGTAGACGAGCAGGCGCGCGGCGTGGATCTGGGTCGCCATCTCGGCCAGCTGGAACTGGACCGCCTGGTTGTCGGCGATCGCCTTGCCGAACTGCTTGCGCTCCTGCACGAACTTGAGCGTGTGCTCGTAGGCGCCCAGCGCCAGACCGACCATTTGGGCGCCGATCCCGATCCGACCCTCGTTGAGGGTCTCGATCGCGACCTTGTAGCCCTTGCCGACCTCGCCCAGGACGCGCTCCTTGGGCACGCGCACGTTGTCGAGCGTGATCTCGCAGGTCGAGCTGGCCCGGATCCCCAGCTTGTCCTCCTTCTTGGAGACGCTGAAGCCCTCGGCCTCGCGCTCGACCAGGAAGCAGGTGATCCCGCGGTGGCCCTTGCTCTTGTCGACGTTGGCGAACACGGCGTAGACGCCGGCCTCCTGCGCGTTGGTGATCCAGAGCTTGGCGCCGTTGAGCACGTAGTGGTCACCGTCCTCCTTGGCCTCGCAGGCGAGCGCGAAGGCGTCGCTGCCCGAGCCAGCCTCCGAGAGCGCGTAGGCGGCGACGGTGTTGCTCGTGACCTTGGGCAGGACCCAGGCCTTCAGCTCGTCGCTGGCCCACTTGAGGATCATGTTCTCGAAGAGGGTCGTCTGGACGTCGACCATGACCGCCACGGCCGGATCGACCCGCGCCAGCTCCTCGACCGCCAGCACGGCCATGAAGAAGCTGCCGTCCTGACCGCCGAACTGCTCGGGGACCTCGATCCCCATCAGGCCCATCTCGAAGCAGGCGTCGATGATCTCGCGGTCCATTTGCTGGGCCGCGTCCATCTCCTGGATCTTGGGGCGAATCGTGGACTCCGCGAACTCGCGCACCGCGGCGCGGAAGTCCTCCTCGTCCTCGGTCAGCGCAGTCAGCGCGGGGGGGTGATCGGTCGCGGCGCTCATAGGCGGCTCCTTGTCTCTGCGAGGCCGTTATCTTGCCCCTGGGAGCCCTGAGGTCAACGCCTACCGGTTGAACAGGCGCCCGTCCTGGATCCACTGCGTGATCAGGTCGTACTCGGCGGTGCCGACTCGCCAGCCTGACCCGCCGGCGTGCCCGAGCGTGCCGTCGTTCTTGCGCAGGATCTCCGAGTTGGCCGGGTTGGCCGCGTCCGTGACCGAGAGCAGCTCCTGGTAGTTGACGTTGACGTCGTTGCCGACCGTGTAGCCGCCAGCGCCGCCGCTGTGGCAGCCGAAGCACTGCGCGGCGAGCAGCGGGTTCACGTGCTGGACGAAGAGCCGCGGCCCCGCGCTGAACTGGTCCTTGACCATGCCCTGGCGGATCCAGTTCAGCAGCCACTCGTAGCCCGGGTCGCTGGTCTGGAGCACGGCGCCGCCGCCGTGGGTCACCGCGCCCGTCGCCTTCTGGAGCAGGAGCGAGCCCTCGGGGTCGTTGGGGTCGCACTTCATGACCGTGTTCTGGAAGCTCATGTCGTCGGTCGGGAAGCCGTTGAGCTCGTAGGCGCTGAAGGCGGCGTTGTTGACGTCGCTGTGGCAGCTCGTGCAGTAGGTGTAGAGGACCTGGCGCACCTGCGGGTTGTAGTAGCGCGGCTCGGCGGTCGGCGGGACGTTGACCGTCTGGGTGGGCGTGGTCGCCGGAGGCGTGGTGTTGGCAGGCGGCGTCGTGTTCGCCGGCGGCGCGGTCGTCGTGGCCGTCGTCGTCTGAGCCGTCCCGCTCGTGGTGGGGGTGGTCGTCCCGCTCGAGACCGCGGCGGCCGTCGACCCACCGCCGCCGCCGCTCGAGGAGCCGCAGCCCATGGCCACCAGGCCCAGAGCGAGAGGAAAGAGCACCGCGCCGCTAGCCAGAGTGAGTCTCATGACCGTGACAAGGGCAAGCCGAGGACCGCCCCCTAAGTCCTTACAGCACGTTCCCCGTGAGTCTCCTTGAGCCCCACGGCGGGAACTCCATTCCCATCGCCGCGCCCAGGGTTCTCGGCGATCGCCTCACGGCGCTACTCGCCCTCGATCCGCACCCCAGCCCCCGCGGCAACCCGGGCGGCCAGGAACTCGAGGAGCCCAGCCAGCTCGTCCGAAGCCTCGGCCTGGTTCATGAAGCCCAGGAGCAGCTCGATCTGGCTGGGATAGAGGCGCGTCCGCCCGTAGGGGTCGAGGGCCACCCCGCACTGCGCCTCCAGACGCGCCAAGGCCCCGCCCAGCGGAGTCAGCAGCCGCTCATGGAACGAATAGAGCGGCTCCCCGCCGGGGTCCCCCAGGTCAAAGCAGTCGAGCACCCTAACGACGCGGGCGGTTGCGGTAGCGCTCGTAGAGATCGAGCTGCTTGCCGCGCGCCTTGACCTCGCGCCCGCCGATCCAGGCGCGCGTGACCTGGGCCGCGTCGTCGAGCACGTCCTTGTCGCACACGAAGAAGGTCGCGTCCTTGCCGACCTCGAGCGAGCCGACTCGGTTCTGGACCCCGAGGATCTCGGCCGCGCCGAGGGTCAGCGCGCGCAGGGCCGCCGAGCGGGGCAAGCCGTGGCCGACCGCCGCGGCGGCGTGCAGGCGCAGGTTGCGCGCGTTGGCGGCCGAGAAGCCGCTCCCGCCCGTCGAGAACGCGATCTGGACGCCCGCCTGGTGCAGGCGGCCCGCCAGGGCGTAGGGCGTGTCCAGCGCCTCGTGCGCCCGGCGCGGGAGCCGGAAGGTCCGGCCCAGGATCACGGGGATCCGCCGATCGCGCAGCTTCTGGGCCAGCCGCCAGGCGTCGGCCCCGCCGACCAGCACCACGGCCACCTTCTCGTCGCTGGCCCACTCCAGCGCCGCCTCGATCTGGGCCTGGGTCTCGGCGTGCACCGCGACCTTGACCCGCCGCTGACCGCGGGCGGGGGCGATCACGGGGCGCATCGCCTCCCACTTGAGGTCTCGCGCCCGAGTCGAGGTCGGAGAGCGCCGCGCGGCCACGTAGGCGCGCGCCTCGCGGAAGGCGCCCCGAATCGCGGCCAGGGCCTCTTCGCGCTTGGCCAGCGCCTCGGCGACCTCGTCCTTGCTCTTGCCCTGGCGCGCGACGTTCATCGTCGGCCAGCGCACGTGCAGGAACACCGGCGAGCGGAGGGTCATGTCCTCGTAGGTCCAGCCCTGGGTCTCGATCACCGCCGAGGTGCCCGCGATCAGGCCGCTCCGCGCCGCGATATGCGCCAGGAGCACGCCCCCGGTGCGGGCCACGGGCAAGAGGTGGCTGTCGGGGTTGAGCGCCACCTCGGCGCGCAGGTTGGGGTTGATCCGGCCGACCTCGCGCGTGTCGCGCGTCCCCTCGACGCTGCCGATCTCGGCCAGGCCGAGCACCGTGTCGGCGTCGATCAGCCCCGGGTAGAGGTGGGCGCCGCCGAGGTCGATCTGGTGCGCGTCGCCAGGCACGGCGACCTTGCCGATCGCGCGGATCTTGCCGCCGCGCACGATCACCGTCGCCCCCGCGATCGCGGGCCCCGAGACGGGGTGCACGTGGGCGTCGGTCAGCGCGAAGGTCTCGGGGGCGCGTGCCTCCTGAGCCAGGGCCGGGGCGGCGAGCGCGAGCGCGAGCGCGAGGGTCACGGGCAAGAGAGGGCGCTTCATCGCGGGCTCCCGCAGTGGTGGTTCTCGTCGTGGTCGTGCGCCGCGGCCCCGTGGCCGCCGCCGGGGAAGGTCGACTGCCAGCCCGCCTGGTCGCGCTGGCCGAGGGTCGTCCGCTTGCGCTGACGCGCCCAGAGCAGGAGCGCGGTCCGCTCCGCCTCCAGGCGCATGTAGGCGTCCCGGTCGCGCTCGCGCTGGTAGTAGCGGCGCCCCTGGATCCAGGTCTCGTCGCAGCGGGCCACGCTGCTGAGGGGCGAGGCGCTCCAGATCACGAAGTCGGCCTGCTTGCCGACCTCGAGCGAGCCGACGCTGGCGTCGACCCCGAGCTGGCGGGCCGGGTTGAGGGTCACCGTCGCCAGGGCCTCGCTCGGCTTGAGCTTGCCGTAGCGGAGCGTCTTGGCGGCCTCCATGTTGAGGCGCCGCGCCAGCTCCGAGCTGTCCGACTTGATCGAGACCAGCACCCCGCGGCGGTGCATCAGCGCCGCGTTGTAGGCCGTCGCCTGGTAGACCTCGAACTTGTAGGCCCACCAGTCGGAGAAGGTCGAGGCCCCCGCGCCGTGGGCCGCGATCTCGTCGGCGACCTTGTAGCCCTCGAGCACGTGCTGGAAGGTCCCGATCGTGAAGCCCAGCTCCTCGGCCAGGCGGATCAGCGCCAGGATCTCGTCCTGGCGGTAGCTGTGGCAGTGGACCCGCCGCTTGCCCTCGAGCACCTCGGCCAGGGCCTCCAGCTGGAGGTCGATCCGCGGGGGCGCGGTGGGCTGGCCTTGGCGCGCGCGCCGGCGCCAGGCCTCGAGCTCGCGCTTGTAGCTGCGCGCCGCCTGCAGGCGCTCGCGGATCGACTCGATCACGCCCATGCGCGTGGTCGGGTAGCGCGGCTTGCGCCCCTCGCCCCAGTTGCTCCGCTTGGGGTTCTCGCCGAGGGCGAACTTGATCGCGGGCGCCGCCCCCTGGAAGAGCAGCTGCGGGGCGGGCTCGCCCCAGCGCAGGCGCAGGATCGCGCTCTGGCCGCCGATCGCGTTGGCGCTCCCGTGCAGCTGCTGCGCCGCCGTCAGGCCGCCGCCCAGCTGGCGGTAGATCTGGATCGTGTCGGGGTCGACCACGTCCGCCATCCGGACCTCGGCCGTGCAGTTGTGGGTGGCCTCGTTCACCCCCCCGGTGCCGAAGGAGTGGCTGTGGCAGTCGATCAGCCCCGGCGTGACGTGG